>JBFMAM010000008.1:0-16877 GCA_040755805.1 Nitrospirota bacterium | reverse complement strand
GACTCATGAGTAATGGCTTTCCTTCTTATAGCCTCTTCTGTTTCCTGTTTCAGTGTTTCGTAATACTCAAAAACCCTCTTGATATCACGGTTTAGCCTCCGATCAAGGCTTTTTATGAAGTCTGTTAATTTTTCTCTGACCAGAGAGGCAGCAGCAATATATGCTGAGTGAAATACCTTTTTAATTACATGTCTGTCTAAAGCATTCGGCCCCTCAAATTCTTTCAGCTCTATCATGTCGGAATCAAGAGGCGTTGTGGACAGATTCATCTCGTTAATTAAAACAGGAAGAATGCCTTCATGTTTTTCGTCAGACAATGCAGTATATTTAAAATAGACTAATAAATAAGAGAGGTCTCTATTTTAGATATTTTCAAGACGAAAGGTTGCATTTCTAAAGGCTATATCATGAATAAGCCTCGACATCTTTTCTCTGTGAGGGATATGTGATTCAAAGCGTGCAACAGTGAATCTTCCTCTATCAGCAAGAAGGTGTGAAAGTGAATTTAAAAACTCTGAATCGTATGATGCATATATTGATTCATTAGATATCTCACCGTACGAGAAAACAAGTCTCGAATATTCGGGCATATTAAGGGCGTCGGAGATTTCAGGTGTGGCAATGACATCCAGACAAACATCCTCTTTCTTTTCAACAATGGCACCATGATATGTCAATATATCAGCTATAACATCAGGTAATGTTTTATATCTCATAGTCCTCACCGAATATCTCGTCATCGAGGGACTTTGTCTTCAGGTATTTATTCTTGGCATCTATAAGCTCAGTGCCAAGCTGTTCGAATCCCTCATGCAGACTTTCTTTGTTGCTGCTCCTAAGCCAGATATCCATGATTATGTCTTCGAAGTCCTTGTCCTCACCTAAATGTCCAAGTATCGGTTCAATCTCCCCTATAACCATTTCAAACATGTTTATCTTATTATCCAAGATGTCAATAATATAATCCTCGATAGTCTCTTTGACAGAAAGGTTGAATATGAATACATCTCTTGTCTGTCCTATCCTGTGTAATCTTCCAATCCTCTGTTCTATCCTCATAGGGTTCCAAGGCAGATCAAAGTTTATTATGGTATTGCAGAACTGCAAATTTCTACCTTCACCGCCTGATTCTGTCGAGACGAGGACAGGTATTTCATTCTTAAATTGTGTAATCGCTGCATCCTTTTCCCTGGGTGTCATATCACCCCTGAATGTAACATGAGGTATCTTATACCTCCAGAGAAGATCTGTAATGTAGTCCATGCTTTTAATATACTGAGTGAATATAATCTTCTTCTCATCCGCCGGATTTTTCAGTAGTATCTCAAGAAGGGCCTTGCCCTTACAGAAATCTTCAAGTCTGTCAATTGCATCAAGAATAGGTTTGAAATCACCATTATTACCCATATTAATAAGACTACTCCTCAATGCGAAGGGACTGCTTCCTGCCTCCCTTAAGAGAAGATTAATAGTCGGTTTTTTGAGATCCTGCTTTTTAAGATAATCATTGATTCCTGCATAAATTTCCCTTTCTGTCTCTGTTGGATCAAGCCTCAAAGTGGTCGCAAACCTTTTAGGGAGCTTGAGGTCAATGGCACTTCTCGTATTCCTGATCATCACATCCCTTAAAAGTTCTTTTAGCTTTTCTTTATCTGCTGTTACCTTAAGATTGCCTTTCTGTAGATATTCCTCTTTAAACTGTTTTTCTGTCTTGAACTGGCCTGGTTTTAAAAGTGTTATGAGATTGAAAAGCTCAATCAGGTTATTCTGAACAGGTGTAGCTGTCAGGAGGAAGATAAACTTTTTCTTTATCTGATTGACAAGTTTCCATGCAAGGGTTGTCCTGTTTCTCAGGTGATGTGCCTCGTCAACAACCACAAGGTCATAAAATTGTTCAGTCACCGGTTGCATATTCTTGCTGCTCTTTGCAGTATTGATGGATGCAATAATAAATCTCTGCTTCCAGAAGCTGATTGGATTATGAATAAATTCAGTCTCATCAGTAGTAGAAAAATCGATACCAAATTTTATCTGCATTTCTTCTCTCCATTGCGATACGAGTGGAGCAGGAGTAAGTATAAAGACATTCTTGACCATGCCACGCATGAGATATTCCTTTATGAGAATGCCTGCCTCAATAGTCTTTCCGAGTCCAACCTCATCACACAAAAGCACCCTCCCCCGAAACCGTTTTAGCACCTTTTTTACAGTCTCTATCTGATACCAGTATTTCTCGACATCGTTAACCGCATTCAGACACAGTAGATCATCATATCCGCTCTGTATATTGAGATATGTATAATCTATCAACATAAGGGTCTCTTTCAGGGTGGATAGACCATTTTCGAAAAATGATACGAATTTTTCTTCATTAAAAGGTTCCACCTTTACAGGAACGCTGTAAATCGGTATCTCGACAACCGCCTTTTTTACTACATGAGATTCGTCTTTTATTTCTTCCTTTTGTTCGTGCTTAAGGCTTCGACCTGAGTTCAGTTGCAGGTTCTGCCCTGCCGGAATAGAAGACTTTTTGATCTTTTCAGCAGGGGCGAACGGTCGTTCGCCCCTGCTTCTGCCCTGAACTTGATTCAGGGGTGGTCTGGCAAGGATATCCCATTCCTTATATTTTATGAAGTCTTCGATGCTTGAAAATATCTTTTTAGGTCCCTTGTATGACCTAACCCAGGGCTGTCTTTTCTGTAATTCCTTCGATTTTTTAAGGTATTCTTTTGCCTTACTGATATTCCCGAGTTCAGCCTCTAACCGACTCAGATTTGCATAGTCAATCCACCCATTCCTTATGTCAATCAACTTTTTCAGCCAGGGTCTTGCCATTTCAGGGTTTTTCCATTCAAAGAGACATAGACCGACAATATCATCCATTAGACTGATGTCATCAGGAAACTGGTGAAGCATCTTTTCAAGACAGCGATATGCCTTTTTGTATTCCTTCTTCCTTAGAAATCGCTCGTACGCATTATATGTGTCCTCAGGTGTCTCAAATAACATCAGTGGATAATTCTCCTCTTTCTGTTATATATAGATAACGTAATAAATATTGTTACAATATTTGTGCGTTTATATTAATTTTAATCCTATTCCGCCTTTCTAAGTAACCGTTTTGCAAGAGCAATATTATATCCCTTCTCTTCAGGGTTGTTTATAAAAGAAGTAAGCTTCTCCATATCCAGTCTCCCGATTTTTGCCAGGGCCTTCAGTGCATATTGCCTCACCTGTGGTTTTTCATCATCTAATAATTCCTCCAATGTTACTACAGCCTTATATATCTCTGGTTTAAACCGTGCGAGTTTACCCAGGGCAGAGGCAGCCAGCCTTCTTATGTTACCGTTTTTGCTTTTTGTGAAATCTATCAATTCAGGGATTACGGAAGGGTTGTCAGATTTTCCAAATGCTACCACTGTTGAGATATTCTTATTATCTGCATCATCATTGAGGCTTATCTTTTCCATCTGATTTGCAATTTGAACCTTTTTAGAAAAAACAGGCTTGGGTATAGAATCAAAGAATCTTTTCACATCTTCAATATTATGCACTATATTTATTTCCGGCAGTGAGGAAAGAATGATTTTGCCGTAATAATTAATTACGAGCCGTTTATCGAGTATAGCAACGACACCATAGTCTTCAGTGCTTCTTATAAGTCTTCCAAAACCCTGTCTCAACATAAGTATCGCAGATGGCAGAGCAAGGTCTGTAAACCAGCGATCTCCCAATCTCCTACACCTTTCATCATACACCGGGTCACCTGGTGAGACAAACGGCATCTTTACAATAATTACCAGACTCAAATTCTCTCCTTTTATATCAATCCCCTGCCAGAAGGTAGCGGTTGCAAGCAGAACGGAATTCGAGGTTCTTTTAAACCAGTTGATGAGTCTTGCAGGAGGCATATCTCCCTGTGATTTGAAGGGATAGTCTATTCTGATGTTTTTTGATACAAAATTAAGATGCTTATAAGAAGTAAAGAGCACCAGTGCCCTTCCCATCGATACATTGATAAGCCCTTCAATAGTCATGAGACTCTTCTGCTGAAAGGCATCCTCATTTTCCTTATCAGGAGTTGGTAGTTCTTTATCAATATAAAGGATGGCCTGCTTTTTGTAATCAAATGGTGAACCTATCAAAATTTCTTTGAAGTCTTCTATATCAAGCCTCTCCTTTATAAAACCGAAATTCCCACCTGTTGTCAGTGTGGCGGATGTCATGATCAAGCTATCATAACCCTTGAGCAGCTCAGCAAAGGGCATCTGAGATTCCACGAGATTGCTTTTAAGTTCTATAGCTCCTTTATTCACTGCCATATAATAGACCCTGTCTTTGTCTTCCTCTTCTATAAAATCATCTATATCCCTGGCAAGTGATTTGACATATTTAATGGTTGTTTCGATCCTGTCTTTTAACTCACCACTTGCAACTGATTCCTTATAAGCATTCAGTCTGGGAACTATCTTGCTCAAAGACAATGAGTCTCTCAGATCCTTCAGCCCATCTATTATGGCATCTGGGATTGGATAGACAGCCTGAGATGGAATATTTGCTCTTTTAAAGAATGAATCCACTGGCCCAAAGAGGTGATCAATAGCTATCTTTAGCCCCCTGAGGCGATAAAGGAGCCATATTATCCTTGAGTGATTTAAGATACTGCCAAAAACATGAGAGATGACATCTTCAATCTCATGAGCCTCATCAATGATCAATTGTTCATGGAAGGGAATAAGACTGAAATCAGAGAGAAGGTCATAGATGAGGATGTGGTGATTGATAACAAGGATATCTTTTTTATGTAATTGCCTATAATGCTTATAATAGAAACATTCGCTAAAAAATGGACATTCCCTGGAGTTACAGTCATCTGTATTACCACATACCCTTGACCAGAAATTAGGGATAAAGGGCAGTTCATCTTTATCTCCTGTTTTTGTGGTTATCGTCCATTTATTGAATCTCTGATAATTCTCACCAAGTTCTGAAAACTCTTTGTGCCGTTTCAGGCAGAGGTAGTTGTTCTTACCCTTAAGGATTGCAAAGGAAAACCTTTGAGGCAGTACATTCTGAAGGAAGACAATGTCCTTGTTTACAAGTTGATCCTGAAGTGTTATGGTGGCGGTTGATACAACGGTTTTCTTTTTTAACAGTATAGCCGGGATAAGGTATGCAAAGGATTTCCCAACCCCTGTCCCTGCCTCAACTATAAGATTCTTCCCCTCTTTGAGACAGGCATAAACCTTGTTTGCCATTTCGAGCTGCTGCGGCCGTGTTTCATAATCAGGTAACTTTTTGCTTAATATATCGAAGATAGATTCCAGTTCGTTCAAGACCAATCCTAAATGTTACATTAAAAGTGAGGTAGTTTCATCAAACTTTATCTTCTCATCTAATTCAATAGCTTTTTGTTTCCTGATATCCTCTATTTTTTTCAGTGGTCTTTCAAGCATATTGCTTCTTGTTGTGATAAGATTGTCATATTCTTTCTTGGCAGCATCCAGCCTTTCACCCATTAGCCTGAATTTATCCTTATAGGCTGTCCATTGTTTCGAGAAATCTGCAAGCAATTTGAGAATCTCTGAAGCAGTTTGTTCAAGGTTGAAGTTTTCAACTGCCTGTCTTATTACAGCGAGAACCGCATAAAGTGTGAAAGGAGAACATAGAATAACTTTTTGCTTTAATGCCTCATCCATTATTGTTGCATCAGCCTCATTTATAAAACTATAGACTTGTTCGTTGGGAATAAAAACGATAACATAATCAACTGTGTTGTCTGAGGGATTAATATAATCACGAGTTGTTACCTGTTTAATCATTCCTTTTGCGTTTTTTAGAAGCTCGTCTTTATAGCGTTTTCTATCATGTTCAGACGTTGCATTTAGGTAATGCATATAATTATCCAATGGAAATTTAACTTCCATGTTTATCTTTATATTTTTTGGTAAGAGAAATGTGTAATCAGGCCTGCCTGTTGAGCTGTCTAAAGTCTTTTGCTTGATATAGTTTATTCCTTCTACCATTCCTACAAGTCTGATAATATCTTCTGCCATACGCTCACCCCATTCGCCTCTTTTTTTGGAGCTTGCAAGTGCGTGTCTGAGATGTTCTGTTGCATCCTTTAGTTTTGATGTAACCTCTTCCTGCTTTTTAACAAGGGCTGAAACCTCAACGCTTCCCTTCCCAACCTCCTCAATCTTTGTCTTTATATCAGATAATGTTTTATCTATTGCCTCGATGCTCTGATCAATAAGTTCTTTTTTGCCTTCAAGTTCTTTTTTGCCTTCAATAGTTTGAGATCTAAGTGTTTCCTCAGCAAGTTTTAGAAACTCAGCGGAGTTTTTAGAAAGAGCATTTAAAGAAAGCGAACTAAATTTGTCTGAAAGCCTCATCTCCATCGCCTCAAGAAGTTCTTTTTGCTTCTGGAGACTTTTCTGTGATTCATCAAGTCTTGCCAGTGTATCGCTCTTTAATTGTCTTTCTACATCAAGTTCTGCCCTAATCTGTTTTAGTTCAGAGTCTCTCTGTTGGATCTCCTGCCTCAGTTCATTATTCACTGCCTCAGCACCGTTTGCTTTTTTTTCAAGATTAGTAATCTGCTGCTCCAAACGTGCCTTTGCCAGAAACCATGCAATAAGTCCTCCGATTATTAAGCCTATGATTATATATGCTGTTGTTGTCATAGCCAACCCCTTTTATGTTTAAAGTTAACTTACTACCTCCTTACCCACTGAGTCCCACAGATATACCGGAGGTTACATGAAGGGCATGTATTTTTTATATCTTTTGCCGGGGCAAAAGGAACTGAGGGATCAACTATTTCTCTGAGTAAACTAAAAATGATCTTCTTAAGCATATCTATCGCCCTTTCCATGTCTGACTCCTCAAACAGAGGGAATTCTATATCTTTATTTATGCTTGAACGTCCAAGAAGCAGGTAGATTCCATCTACATGCTTTATGCCCTTGCCTCTTTTTTCTAAAAAGAGCATAAGATAAAAAGGCAATTGTAGGCTACCAATGGCATCGCTCCAGGTATCTCTGTTCTGAAGGTCAAGTTTGTCTAATCTAATCCCCAGTTTATTCCTGTTAGAAGTCGTTTTATAATCCAGTATAAAAATTTTATTGCCTCTCTTCTCTATGCTGTCCATCCTGCCTGTCAGGCTGAAGGAGTCCAGTTGTAAATTTATTCCTTCCTCAACATTAAGGATAGTCACAGCCTCTCTCTTTATCAAGGGAATATAATATCTTTCAAGAAGCTCCTTTAAACGATTTTTTATCTGTCTCTTTAATAAATAGACAGCCCCGGTTATGTTGCTTCCGTATTCTTTTCCAAAGATATCGTCCACGAGGCTGTCTATTTCCTCTGTGTCAATATCCTTTTCTCTAAGGATATGACCTATCCTTTTTGAGAAGTACAGTGAGAGGGCATAGTGGACAATCTTTCCTATATCACTCCTTTCAATATCCCCCGTAATTTCCTCCTTCTTTTCAAGCTCGAGGACATGTGTATAATAAAACCTTAGCTGGCACTTAAGATAATCATCGAGGGCACTTGGACTGTAAGAAAAATCCTTTAAGAACCTTATAACGCTTTCGGGTTTCCTGACTTCCTCTGGGGCATTACTTTCAAGCCTGACCTTATACTGGACAGATTGAATATAGTTTTTTGTCTCGGGGATCATATCCCTCTTTTGCCTTTCCCAGAGGAGCCTCTCTACGAATCTTGATCTTTCCCTTTTGTCATTCTCTACGAAAAACAGATGAACCTCCTTTGCTCCTTTCAAGAGGGCATCAAAGTAATAGGCCATAAGTCTATCCCTATCTATATAGGTTGGAAGCCCCAGCATCTCTCTTACCTTTTGTGGTAGGAGCGAGTCTTCTTTTTTTGTGTCGGGAATTATCTCCTCATTTACATCAAGGAAAAAGAGACGGTCAAATTTGAGATTCCTCGTTTCTAAAAAACCTAATATCTGTAAACCCCTTAAAGGTGTTCCTTCAAAGGGAGTCCTACAATTCATTATGTATTTTCTGAAAAATGTAAAGTAGCTTGCTCTTTCTTCAAAGGCGATGTCTTTCATCAAGGACTGTGCAAGCACATTTAGCTCTTTTATGAAGGTCTCTGAAAACGGGTAAAAAAGTGGATGGAGTCTTGCTGTGCTGTTGTTATAGATATAAGCCAAAACCTCTTTACACTTTATGGCAAAGTCTCTTATATTTTCAAAGGAGACAAATCTCTCTATGGTATTTTGATGGATGCTCCTTAAGTGTTCTTTTATTTGCCACCCATCTATTGTCAAACCATAATCAGAAATTTTCCCTATGACCTCATGAAAAAAACCTTCTATCTCAGAGAGAGTTAAAAATGTTTTTGTCCTTTTCTCCGTAAGCCTTTCCTCTAAGGTATGGAGGATTATCCTTGTCGTTTCAGCACTGCCATTAAAGTAGATATTTTTGGTGTATGGATGAAGCATAAATCTCAGATAGTGGGGGACATAGATAAGTTCACCATCCATTGAGGTTATGAGTTCCATTAGATTATTCAGAAATCCAAAAATCGGTGTCCTGTAGAGGGGATAACCCAGGGAGATATTGTAATTGCCTTCATCTATGAATGTGGGACCCTGTCTCAAAAGTGGGAATAAGGTTTCAGAGGAAGGAAGAACAATAACGGTCTTTGTATCCAGCGGTTTGTTTTTAAGTATGCTACTTAATGCATAGACCTCGCCATGGGTATCGGGACTACTGTAAAAGTGGATTTCTGGCTTAGGCCCTTCGGTCTCACTGTTTTCATCTGAAAATATCTTCCTGTCATGCTGAACTTGTTTCAGCATCTCTTGTTTTGAATATACCAATTGAGATTCCGAAACGAGTTCGGAATGGCACATAGGCATATAAGTTTCAATAAAAATCCCTAAGTCTTTAAGTTTTTCTTCTAAACCCCTTCCTTGTTGAAAGATAAAAAGGGCATTTTCAATGGAGAGCAATTTTTTGAAAAGCCTTTTTTCCGATTTAGTGAGGGCAAAAAACCCAGCGAATATTATTTTCTGGAACTGATTTAATATTGCCTCATTTATTTCTTCAGAGGCAACACGGTATCTCCAAGACCTTGTTGAAAATCCAAGTCTTTCAATCCTCTTATAGAATTCCTTATAGAAATAAGATAGTGACTCCAATCTCTGTAACGAGTGAGAGGGGATGATTTCATTTGTATAAAACTCAGCATTCTTAAGCTGGTTTAGGCTTATTTCCTCTATGTATAGCTCTTCAATATCCCTGTAAATCTTGAGCCCTATGGAAAAGAAACTATCTGGGTTTCGAAAGCCATCTCCACCAAGGGGTGAAGGGGTGACTTTGTGAATCTCATATAGGATAGAAACGGCATCTATGGTCTCTATCTTTTTGCCTGATTTGATTCTCTCAAATACATAATCTACAAACTCATCGATGGAAAGGGTGAGAGGTGGGACAAAGCTTCTTTTGGTTCTCTTGGAAAGCTCCTTTCTTAAGAAATGGGATGGTCTTTTGCCAGGAAAGACCACTAAATTGGATGAGTAATCTGCACCCGTGCCCTTTAGATGCGGGATTATTTCATCTATAATGCTTCTTTCTGGTGAGATAATAAGCGTATTCAATTAATACTCCTTACCTCTTTTAAATCCACATAGGCAATTATTCCTTTTATTTTTTTATCAGGAAAGATCTCACGAAGTATCTTCATGTAGGTCTTCAATTGCGTAATGTATTTTTCCTCTTTCTCTCTACTACCTGTTTTGTAGTCAATTACAGTGACCCCGTCTTTATCGATGATTAACCTATCCATACGGTGGAGGTTGCCATCTCCGTCAGAGAATTCCTGCTCCATTCTTATATCCCTGTCTGGTTTTTGCTTGAAGTATTCTGAAATCTCATCATGGTTAATTATGACCTCTATAATTTTCTTCACCTCGTCTTCAGGATATTCCAGTCCTGTCTCATCCTTTACCTTTTTTATTATCTCAGCGTGTTCATTCCCAAAACTGTCGATGTATTCCACAAAGGATAAAACCCTATGGATAAACTCTCCCCTTTGCTTTTCTTCTATCTTGATGATCTCTTCAGAGGCACCTGGAAACTCTATAGGTTTGTATTGATGGGTAATGGATAAAATAGGAGTAATTTCAGGATTGGTAACAGTTATTCGTGTAGGTTTGTCTGAAGGAGGAAATTCTTCTGACGGAAGTAAGTTAAAGGGATATTTATCCTTTTTCTTTTCATTCCTGACCCCTATCACATATAATTCTTCCTTTGCCCTTGTAAATCCGACATAGAGAGAATTCAGTTTGTTGACTATTTCTTTTGTCTTCTCTTTCTCATATAATGATTCAAGGTCTGCATTACACTTTGAAATATCCTTGTTAATCTTACAGAGGTAAACAGCTTCTTCGTTTTCTTTAACTATGTAATCGAAACCTTTGTTTTGACTCTCATAAAGCAAAACAATCACAACAGGGAACCCCAAACCTTTTGCTTTATGAATGGTCATGACACTCACAGCATCTATTTCCTTTGGAATACTAATGTTCCACGCTGCCTCACCACCATTGCCGTCAATGGCAGACTCAATAAAATCCTTAAGATTGTTATAACCTTCCCCCTCAAAGTCCTTTATAACCTCAAGTATTTTTATGAGTGTTGCCTCCTCTTCTTCTGCTATCTTAAAGACACGAAATACATTGAATACCTCTGTAACAAGGTCATAAAGGGGTAAGAAACCAGACAATCTAAACAGCCTCGCAAAGTATCTATCCCAGAGATTTGGAAACTGCTGTTGGAATGATTTGTAAAGGGGTGAGTTACTTTTATGTTTGAATAAAAATTCCCTCAAGATTTCCCTGTTAACCCCGTTAGAAAAAAGCCCTGCTCTTTGAACGGAATCCCTGAGAATTTGATAGTGAGACCCTTTGGAAAAAATATTTCTGACGGGGTCCTTTTCAAGTACCTTTGTGAATATGTCTCCAAGTATAAAAGTGGCAAAGGAAAGATTATCTGTTGGTGAATCAAGGAAGTTTAATAGAGAGACTATCTCACCCGTGACCTTTCTTTTTCTAATATCCAGACTACTGTAAGAAACAAAGGGGATGCCCTTTTCATTAAGCCATGTGCTGACCTTTACTACATCTTCATTCCTCTGGGTAAGGATAGCAATGTCTCTGTATTTATAACTCCTTTGATATAGCTCACTCACTAATTCCTGAATTTTCTGCCTTTCAGGAGGTTCATCATCGTTTTTTTCACAAGGGATGACCTCCGCATGTCCCTTGCCTTCATTGCCTTTTTTAACCCGCTGATGATAATCAACAAGGCCACTCCTTTTCCCTGGCTCTTCGTATTTCTCATTATTCGCAACAATCCCTTTAAATACCCTTTCATTGAAGTCAACAATCTTTGCACAGCTCCTGTAATTGATATCCAGCTCCTTTAATGTACGGCTTGCTGAAGGAAAAGGATTATATGTTTCCAATTCCTTCATGATCGTGTAATCTGCCCCGCGGAATCCATAAATGGCCTGCTTTGTGTCTCCCACTATAAGGATGCTTCCTCCCTGCGAGAGGGAATTTTCTATCAATGGAAAGAGATTTTTCCACTGTATGGGTGAGGTATCCTGAAACTCATCAATGAGGAAGTGAAATACTGTCTCCCCAACCCTGAAATAGACATCCGGGACGATGTCGCTGTTGAGGTATTCTGAGAGGTATCTATTAATATCCTCAATGAATACCTTACCTTGTTGTCTCTTTATCCTCTCAATGGTTTCGGTGAATACATCATATATCTTCAGGCAAGGTGAATAAAAAGAGCGGGAATATAGTATTGCATACTCTCCGATTAAATAGGCAAGATTTTCCCATAGTTGGTCTATCTCTTCAAATGCCCTTTGAAGGCCAGGATTTGATTTTTTAGGTTTATTCACTGGAGGATTTGTAAGACCCTTCTTCATTATGTCACTGTACATTCCCTTTCTGACCAATGAAAGTATATCTCCAAATGAAGAATTGCCTCTCCTTTCCAGTCCTGATTTAATTACTTTGTCCTCTATCAATTCAACTAATTCCTCGATTCTCTCCTTTATCAATACAGACTCTTTTGAAGGGTTGTTTATCATTGGCTTTTTTCCGATGGATGATAATTTAGAGTAAATTCCCCTTATTTCTCTAAAAAGAGCATCAGATGGGTCCCAAAGATATGAGGAATCCTCCCCTTTATACTCATGAATTGAAGAAATAATTTCCTCAAGCAGGATAGACTCCTGTGTTTCTTCACGTACATTCTTTAAGAATGCATTGAAAGAATATTCCATTACAAAATTGTTATCCATAAGGATGTCAAAATCAGGATTATATCCAAAATCAATGGCAGAAACCTTAAAAACTGTAGTCATAAAACTATCAATGGTTCTTACCTGAAAGTCTGAGTAGTTATCAAAGATTTCCTCTATAAGCTTACCTGCCTTTTCGACCATCCTTTCTCTATCCAGGGAAACAATATGAAAGATTTCTCTTACCTTATCAGCACTGTCGAAATAGATGGATTTAAGCCACTTAAGAATTCTTTCCTTCATCTCCTGTGCAGCATTGTTTGAGAAGGTAATGGCAAGGATATTTTTTAATCTGTTTCTTGGAATCTTCTCTGACAAGATAAACTGCACATATCTCTGCGTAAGGGCATGTGTCTTTCCTGAACCAGCAGATGCCTTTAGTACCGTGAAATGTGGAAAATTAATATCTATATCTTTTTCTAAAATAGGCATTGACATTTTTATTACCTAATCAAAATCATAAACGGGATTGCTTCGTCGTCCGCCTTAGGCGGACTCCTCGCAATGACAGGAAAGCGATGTCATTACTCGATTTGTCATTGCGACCCTGAACTTGTTTCGGGGGAAGCAATCATTTAATCACCTCTGGTATTATCATCCATTCAATAGCCCATTTTACTTTCTCAAATCTTTTCAGACACACGATGCCTCCCATCTTAAAATTAACAGCGTTCTTTTCTTTATCACCACAGAGGAGCATGGCTACGAGTCGGGCTAAATGTGGAAGATGACCTACCAGCATCGTATCTTCATCTTTCCTTAATAGGTTCTCAAACCAGATTTGAGGGTCATCCATAGGTGCTAATCCATCTGTTTGTGTTATACCCCTTTCTGGTTTAAGATGGTCAGCCAATACCTGTGCAGTCTGTAATGCCCTTTTTTTACCGCTATGGAATATTAGGCTTACCCTGATATTCAAGTCCGCTGCAAAAGCAGCAACCTTTCTAATATCCTGAAGACCCTTTTCAGTAAGACCTCTCGCAGGGTCTTCCTCCTCCCTCTTTGCCTCTGCATGTTGCACAAGATAAAAAAGCATAGATGACCTCCTTAATTTTTTCGTCTAATAACGAACTAAAATCCAAAAAAGTTGCAATGTATCATATCCTTAGAACAATTCGGTAACAAGTCCGTCATTCCGCACTTGATGCGGAATCCAGAGCTTTCACTCATTCTGAATTCCCGCTTTCGCGGGAATGACAAAGGAATTCTCGATTAAATCCTCTCATACACCCATACCCTTCCCCCATCCCTTATCTCGTCAATCCTTTTCACAAGACGTTTTTTGTGAAGGTTCAGGAGCCTTGTGCCGCTTGTATTAGCCTCAAGCCTCATGATTTCTGAAAGCTCCTTTGCTGTGATTTTGCCTTTTTTGAGAATAAGATTCAGGGTCTCTTTGAGATAGTTATTCAGGCTTCCAAGAAGGATTTTCTTATTATCTTTCATTTGAGCTATTACAGCGAGGTCTTTTCTCTCAAGTGCAACCTCTATGTTCTCCTTCTGATTTTCGTTGAGACCTGTTAAAACAATATATCTGTCCCCATATTCACCACTTAAAAGCCTTGATATAAGTTTTGCCACTACCTCATCAGCACATGAATAATCAATAATCCCTATCTTTGAAAAATCAAGGGCAATAATCTCTCCATCCTTCTCTTTTTCGATATCCCTCTCGATACGATTTCTTACGATTTGACCAGATGGCCTTGTCACAAGATCGCTCGAGCCGTTTTTCAGTTCTTCTCTGAGGAGTTTATAAAGGTCGTATTTAGGCATTTCTTAATCTTTCAATCTCTTGTTTTATTTCTTCAATAACTTCAGGATTGTGAATAACCTTCTTTTTATCCTTTTTTACTGAGATGATATAAAATACTTTCTCTCCATATTTCTCGGTAAATTTCTGGTGTGTTCTCTTCTGGAATTCAAATTCATTTATAATTTGAGGAATGTAAGCATACCCAGCAGGTTTAATTTGCAACCCGATATACTTATCTCGAACCTTAATGAAAAAATCTACATTGTACCCTCTGTCCCATTCATCTGGTGCTGGTTCAATTTTAACACCTAAAATTTGCTGTAATTGTCCATAAATTGTCTGGATTTCGGATTGATAGCCATCGTAAGTCCTATTTATGACTAAATTAATAACAAAGTCTATGCAATCTTTTTCAGTAACGCTTTCAATTTCTGCCTGACAAACCTCGCTAACTTTTATATATAAAGTCCTTCCGAGATTCTCCAGATGTTCTTTAGGATATACATTCTTGTAATAGTATTCTTTCCATTCCTTTAAAGATTTAGGAGAACATTTTCTTATTTCATCTGAAACAGCGCCCACCTTATTCTTTTTATTGAGTCCCCACCTCATATTAGCTTGATTAAGTATCCATTCCTTCGGCATTATGTTGTCTCCTTATACACTAAAAAGTTTGATTTGTACTTATAGTCTATAGAAGTATCAACATCAGCTAATTTATTTTTGATCAGGTGGGCATTGACAAATGTCTTGTTTTTTAAATAAAGGTAACATAAGAGATTTCCATTTTTATCATATTTAATGCTGTCAAATTTGATAAAAACTTTTTCCCCCTTAACCTTTTCTGACAGAAATTTTATTGCTTCAACGATAACTTCTTTTTTCTCTTTTACGCCAATAAGCCTTATTTTGAGACCATTATTAAGCACAAAAACTTCTGGGCTTACTATTTCTTTAACTGAATAATAGGTTTCTCTACGATGATCTGAATTATCTATTTTTGAGCCAAATTTTAGTTTCTTTGGATCAATTTTTTTATCAAAACTAACAGGATCTTTAAATACATAGGGCAATCTGCTAATCTCCTGCTTAAAATCTATCGTCTTGTTTTTCTGAATAATTATTTCAATGTCTTCAGGATGCTTCTTAATATTTAATTTTTCTTCTATTATTGGTAGAAAATCTTCATTGATTTCGTATCCGATAGAATTCCTGTTTAAATTCTTTGCTGCAAGGCAGGTTGTTCCACTTCCAAGAAATGGGTCGAGGACAGTATCTCCTACAAAACTGAACATCTTTACCAGTCTTTTCGGCAATTCTTCCGGAAACATGGCAAGATGTTTGTCCTGCCTTTCACCTGAGAAATTCCAGTGTCCATAAAAATACTCATTCCATTCTTCGAGGGTAAGTTTGGACTTTTCTCTGATTTCTCTGTTTACTTTCGGTGGTTCACCCAATTTTTTAAAGACTAAGATAAATTCATAATCTAGTTTTATGATCCCGTTTCGAGGATAAGGAAAAGAGCCCATTATTGTAGCTCCACCAGTTGTATTGCAGGTAGTAACCTTCTGCCATATAATGGCTCCCATGTAGTCAAACCTGATTGTCTCACAGAATTTGATTATTTCTTCTCTTATTGGAATGACTTTGTATCTGCCATAATACACAGACCGTGCAAACTGGTCTCCGATGTTCACACACAGACGACAGCCTTTATGCAAAACCCTGTAACACTCTTTCCAGACAAGGTTCAGGTTGTTAATATAATCTTCGTAACTATCATTAAATCCTATCTGACTTCCATTGCCGTAGTCCTTCAGTTGCCAGTAAGGAGGGGATGTAACAATAAGATGCACACCCTCATCCTTCAGCTCATCCATCCTTCGGCTGTCGCCGATGATTATGGTGGTTTTAGGGTATTCAGATTTCGTTAACATTTATCATTCCTCAACAATCTGCCACTCTGCATAGCCGTCTTTTCTTTCAGTAAGACTTTTGCCTTTTAATGTCACTTTCCTCTTCACAGGATGTGTTTTCACCGTGATATACGCGCGCACAAGGTTGGCAATCGTGGCCTCCTAAAATACAAATTCTGTACCATCCTGAAGAACTATCGTAGTTCTCAAATGCTTATGCCCCTCAGGAATCTCAGCAGTCAATTCCTTTATATCTTCGTTATGTATGGTCATAGTAATTTAAATAAATCCTATTTACCCCATTATCATCATTTTTATTTGCCGGATAAAGTCTCATTAATGTTTTTCTAATTTCTTTAAGATAGTCTTCCAGACGTTTAAAAGATGAAATTTTTTTGCCCATAACTCAATATAATCTTTATCAATATTATCGCCTGATATTTTTAAAATGCTGACTATATCGCGGAGGTGTTTTTCGGATTCTCCCTCTTTGTAATACCTCATCTTCATAATAATTACATCTTCCGGGGATGCAAGATTTGCAAGGGTTTTCTCGATAGGAGATGACCTCTTAAGACGCCTGAAACGGCTCTTATCAAATTCGTCTCCTTTAAAGATAACGATATCAATTTTTAAGCCCGAGGCCGGATGAATTATGTTGAATTGATGCCGATGTATAATCGCATCACGGATAGCATCCTCGTTTAGAAAAAATTCATCTTCCGGGAATAACTTTAATAACCCTTTAATATGTTCAACTTTAATATCAGCCACGACATCAATATCATTCGTAAATCTCGGTTCTCCATAAAACATCGATGCTATCGAGCCGGTAATAAAGTATCTAA
>JBFMAM010000007.1:0-17205 GCA_040755805.1 Nitrospirota bacterium | reverse complement strand
TTACCTGTTATCTCTTCTATGCTTTTTATATTCTCATTGTTAGGTGATATCTTCATACCTGTTGCGATTAATGCCTCAGCATCTTGAAGGAATATCCTTAGATAAAGAGGGTATTCACCTTTCTGCTCCAAAAAGTCTTCGACTTTTTGGAGACCTCTACTCGATATAAGAGACTTCAGCCTATGGAGGCCTATGCTATCTAAAAATGGATACCTGAGGCTTATTTCAATCCTGTACCCATTTTTTGTCTCAAGCTGGTCTAACCTCGATATCTCTGTAGCGACAATCTTTATCCCCTTCTCTGTTTTATCTACACTGCCTTTTATAAGGAGCAATGTATCTTTCTGGAGGATAGGCAGACTGTTTCTGTAAAGCTGTGGGAAGACAATTACTTCTACGATACCGTCAGCGTCTTCAAACGTACAATATGCCATTATTTCGGCCTTTGACCTTGTCTGTACCTTTTTGATATCTCTCAATATTCCGCCTATCTTAATCTCTTCCTTGTCAGTTACTTCTTCGAGCTCGGGTGTCCTTTTTGCATTGATTTTCTCGAGTTGTCTGCTGTATTTTGTTAGCGGGTGCCCTGTTATATAAAAACCGAGTGCCTCTTTTTCGTATTTGAGGAGTTCAAATTCTTCCCACTCTTGATCACCACCTGCGGGTTCTTCAGACACATCGCCAAAAATGCTCTGCTGGCCTGAAGCCTTTGCTCTGTTGCTACCATTGATCATTTTGCTCATTAACCCTATCGCCCCTGCCCTGGTCGTCCCGAGCGAGTCAAATGCCCCTGCCTTTATAAGGCTCTCTATAACCTTTTTGTTCACCTTTCTCGTATCTACCCTCTCGAGGAAATTTGCTACAGAGATAAACGGGCCTTCTGTATTCCTTGATTTGAGTATGGATTCTATCGCAGATGATCCGACCCCTTTTACTGCCTCGAGGCCAAAGCGTATCGAGCTACCTATCACCTTGAATTCCTGTCCAGATTGGTTTATATCAGGTGGGAGTATCGCTATCCCCATCTCACGGCACTCGTTTATTGATTTGACTATCCTGTCTGTATTATCCATATCAGAACTCAGGGTAGCAGCCATGAACTCAACAGGGTAGTGCGCTTTGAGATAAGCTGTCTGGTAAGCAATGTGTGCGTATGCTGCTGAGTGTGACTTGTTAAAACCATATTCTGCAAAGAATGCCATTAAATCAAAAAGCCTTTTTGCCTTTTTCTCCGAGATACCATTTGCCCGAGCACCCTGTATGAATGCCTCTTTCTGTTTCTCCATCTCTTCTGGTTTTTTCTTACCCATGGCCTTTCTCAGAATATCTGCCTGTCCCATTGTGAAGTCCGCAAGCTTGTTTGCTATCCTCATAACCTGCTCCTGGTAAAGGATAACGCCATATGTCTCGTCTAAGATTTCCTTTAGCTGAGTCAGCTCGTATTTAACAGGTATCAGGCCCTTTTTCCTCTTTATGAAGTCATCTATCATGCCGCTTCCTATGGGACCCGGCCTGTAAAGGGCTACGATCGCTATGAGGTCTTCAAACCTGTTTGGAGACATCTTTCTGAGAAGGTCTCTCATGCCCGCACTTTCGAGCTGGAAGATGCCTGTGGTATGCCCTGAACTCAGAAGCTCATATGTCTTTTTGTCTTCGAATGAGATATCTTTGAGTGGTAAGTCTTTGCTATTGTCCCTGACATACTTCAGTGTTTTGTCAATCACCGTGAGGGTCTTCAGCCCTAAAAAATCGAACTTTAATAGTCCGATCTTTTCTATTGAGAGCATATCAAACTGGGTAGTGATGCTTCCATCCGAAGGGTTTTTGTAAAGCGGCATATAGTTTGTTAAAGGCTCTGGAGAGATCACAACTCCAGCAGCGTGAGTTGATGCGTGTCTGCAGAGCCCTTCAAGGCGCATGGCAATATCTACGAGTTCTTTTATCCTCGGATTACCATCATAAAGGGCCTTTAGTTGCGGCTCGACCTTTAGTGTATCTTCAATCGTAATATTCGCTGTATTAGGTGCAAGTTTTGCAATCATGTCCACCTCTGCATAGGGGAAATCGAGTGCCCTCCCAACATCCCTTATCGCTGCCCTTGCAGCCATAGTGCCGAATGTAATTATCTGTGAAACATGCTTTTTTCCGTATTTTTCTGTAACGTATGCGATTACCTCTGACCTTCTGTCTTTGCAGAAGTCCACATCTATATCAGGCATGCTTACCCTTTCAGGGTTGAGAAAGCGCTCAAAGAGGAGATTATATTTAACAGGGTCAATATCTGTGATGCCGAGGCAGTAGGATACCAGACTCCCTGCTGCTGAGCCCCTCCCTGGGCCAACGGGAATACCCTTCTTCTTTGCATAGCTTATGAAGTCCCAGACTATAAGGAAATATGATGAATAGCCCATCTTTTTTATTGTATCGAGCTCTTTCCTGAGTCTTTCTGTATATATTGTATCTGGTTCCGGCCCAAATTTATAAAACAGCCCCTCAAAGGCAATTTTCTCGATTAGCGCATCAGGTTTTTGTCCATTTTCGAGCTCATATATTGGCAGCAGGTTTGCCCCTAGCCTGAATTCAACATTACACCTCTCTGCAATAGCCCTCGTGTTCAGGATTGCCTCGGGTATATCTTTAAATGCATTTTTCATCTCATCAGGAGATTTGAAATAGAAGCCATCAGATCTGAAATGGAGACGGTTTTTATCCTTTACTGTCTTGCCTGTCTGGATGCAGAGAAGGATATCGTGTGCCTTCGAATCGTCCCTCCTCATATAATGGCAGTCATTTGTGGCCACTACACTAATATGTAGATCCCTCGCGAGTTCGATAAGCCTCCTGTTCACTTCTTCCTGTTCAGGAAGGCCGTTATCCTGTATCTCTATATAAAAATTTTCGGGGCCAAGTATATGTTTATATTCAAGGGCCTTATCCCTTGCTTTATCAACCAGCCCCTTCTGCAAATAATAGGGTATCTCTCCTTTCAGGCATGATGTCAGGCCGATCAGGCCCCCACTGTGTTGTTCGAGTATATTCATATCTATCCTCGGTTTGTAGTAGAACCCCTCAATATATGCCCTTGTTACAAGTGAGACAAGGTTTCGGTATCCATTATTATCTTTTGCGAGGAGTATAAAGTGGAAGGATGCCTCATCCGTATCAGTAGTATGACCCCTCTCAAAGCGACTTCCCGGGGCGACATAGACCTCACAGCCGATTATAGGTTTTATACCAGCCTTGGTAGCACGTCTGTAAAATTCAATTGCGCCAAAGAGGTTACCATGGTCTGTTATTGCTACTGCAGGCATCCTGAAGGCAGTAGCCTGCTCGACAAGCTCTTTTATTCTTATTGCCCCATCCAGGAGACTGTACTCTGTATGGAGATGGAGGGGGACATAATCCGAATGCAAATGCATATCGAATATTAAACCTATGGATAGCTTCAAGTCAATGCAAACACCTACAAGGTTATTTTGACAGGTCTTTTACATAGAGGATATAATTTAAAAATGAGACTAAAATTTATTATTATCCTCGTAGCCCTCTCGATTGTCCTCGGGGCTTCTGCCGGAGGCTTTCTCGCAATCAAGACGGGAATACCGTCTGTTGAGGAGATGAAGCAATACAGACCTATAGGAGGCACAAAGATATATGCTGATGACGATGTCCTTATAGGAGAGCTCAGAGTAGAAAAAGGCATATTTGTCCCGATAAACAAGATACCAGAACACATGATAAATGCTGTAATTGCGGTCGAGGATTCGAGGTTCTGGAGGCACAAAGGTATTGATTATATTGCGGTAATGAGGGCTCTTATTAAAGACATCCTCTATGCAGAGTTAAAAGAGGGTGGAAGTACAATAACACAGCAGCTTGCAAGGGTGATGTTCCTGACACCGGAGAAAACTCTCAAAAGAAAGCTCAGGGAGGCAGCACTTGCCATAAAGATAGAAAAGAACCTCAGTAAGAAGGAGATAATCGAGCTCTACCTGAACAAGGTCTATTTTGGTCATGGTGCATATGGTGTTGAGATGGCTTCGAGGATATATTTTGGGAAATCAGTAAAAAACATAACTCTGTCTGAGGCTGCACTTATCGCAGGTCTAATAAAGGCACCCGCACTATATTCTCCATATAACAATCTTACAAAGGCCAGAGAGAGACAGATGATTGTTCTTTCACGTATGGAGGAAGAGGGTTATATTAGAAAATCTGATAAAGAGAACGCATTAAGACAGCCTATTTATCTTTCAAGCATGAAAGGGGGGGTAGAAGCAAATAACTATTTTATAGAATACATACGGAGAGGTCTGGAAGAAAGATATGGCGAAGAAACTGTATATAAAAGAGGATTGAGGGTATACACGACATTGAACAGAATGGCACAATTACATGCTGCAAAGGCCTTACAGGAAGGACTAAGGGAACTTGATAAAAGAAGAGGATGGCGCGGTCCGTTGGAACATAAAAAGGAGATTAATATTGAAAAGGAGCTGAAAAGCAGGGGACTCATGGGCACTGCGATTACAAACCCCGGTGATATCTCCTCTGGACTTGTTCTTAAGGTCTCCGAAAGGGAAGCTATGATAAAGACGAGAGGCATTAAAGGGAAACTTTCGATCGAGGATGCAAGATGGGCCTCAAATATTATTGATACAAAGAAGGGCACGCGTAAGGTTTTGAAAGATTTTAAGTTGACGCAGATACTTAAACCTAAAGATATTGTTAAGGTAAGCATAAAAAGTATATATCGTAGCGATGTCCGACTTTTACTTGAACAGGAGCCGGAGGTAGAGGGTGCTATTGTTGTTTTAGAGCCAAATACTGGATTCATCAGGGCTCTTGTTGGTGGATATGATTTTGTAAGGAGTGAATTTAACAGGGCTGTATATGCAAAGCGCCAGCCAGGTTCCGCGTTCAAGCCGATTATGTACGCAGCTGCTTTGGTTCACGGCTTTACTCCGGCAAGTATCGTAGTGGATGAACCTATAACCTACTACGGAGGGCCAAAGGGTGAATGGAGCCCTGAAAACTACGACCACAAATTCTACGGGCCAACACGTTTGAGAGAGGCATTGGCCTATTCAAGAAATGTGGTCACAGTAAAATTGGCTGAGGCAATCGGGATAGATAGCGCGATAGACTTTGCAAGGACCTTAGGCATTCAGGGAGAGATGCCGAGAAATCTGACTATTGCACTCGGTTCATTGAGTATTACTCCACTTGACCTTGCATTATGTTACAGTGTATTTCCAAGTAATGGTATGAGGGTGAAACCTATCGCAATTAAATATATCACAGACTCAAAGGGAAGGGTTCTCGAAAGCAACGAACCAGAGGCCGAAGAGGTTATAAGTCCCGAAACCGCATTCCTTATTACCTCCATGATGGAAGATGTTGTAAAATATGGGACAGGATGGAGGGCAAAGGCACTTGGTCGACCTGTTGCAGGTAAGACAGGGACTACAAACGAATACAGAGACGCATGGTTTATAGGCTATACACCGGATCTACTCGCTGCTGTCTGGGTTGGTTTTGACGATATGAGACCTCTTGGCCCTCAGGAGACAGGTGCACGTGCAGCATCTCCTATCTGGGTGTCTTTTATGAAGAATGTCCTGAGTGGAGAACCTGAAGAATTCCCTATCCCTGAAGGTATAGTCAGTTACCCGATAGATCCGTCAACAGGACTTTTATCAAGGGACGAATCGGTAGCTATGAAAGAATATTTTAAAAAAGGTACGGAGCCAAAACGATTTGCACCGTCCACCTCTATATGGAAGGCAAGGGAAGATCAATTAAACCTTAATTTTGATTAGTGCCGTTACAACTTGATAACTTAAAATTAAAGACATATAACTGTGTATATGTCTTGCAAAGTAAAATTAGACTTTGGAAGTAAATAGTTGTAACGGCATTAGGAGTTTGACCATGAAAATGAGAACTGGAAAATGGGAAATAAGATTTATGCTTTGTATTCTCATTGTTATTTTTATGATTGTATTTGCTTCTGCACAAGAGGGTCCTTATGATAAGGCTATTGAAGCCTATGCAAAGAAAGATTTTAAGACCGCTGTTAAATATCTGCAGGAATATGTGGAGAAAAAACTTGACCCCTATGCCTACTATCTTTTAGGCTATGCCAACTATAAGATGAAAAACTATTCTGAGGCAATGAAATATTTCAGAGAGGCATATATCCTTGACCCGGACTTTTCGCCTACCTTATTTAAAACAGGAATAGGTGAAGACTGTTGTGATTAATCCTGCAATCTTTAGACAATATGATATAAGGGGGATATGGGGAAATGACCTGACAGAAGAGGTTGTAGAAAAGATAGGTAGGGCATTTGCGGTTTATCTCAGGAACATCAAAAAAGAGAAAATAAAGGTAAGCATAGGGAGAGATGTGCGGCTGAGCTCCACTACCATATTAGAGGTGCTGTCACGAGGACTCCTTAATAGTGGTATCGATGTTATAGACATTGGCGTATGCCCGACTCCACTACAATATTTTTCTCTATTTCATCTACCAGTTGACGGTGGAGTAATGATCACTGGGAGTCACAATCCACCTGAATTCAACGGCATGAAACTTACTGTAGGTAAAGAGACACTTTATGGAGAAAAGATACAGGATATAAGGAGGATAATTGAACAGAATGAATTTATTCAGGGCAGAGGAACAACAGAAGTATATGAAATAATCCCACAGTATATAGAGCACCTCAAGAGTGATTTTTCTTCACTTAACAGGATTAAGGTTGTAATTGATGCTGGTAATGGGACAGCCGGCCTTGTTGCACCCCAACTAATCCGGGACCTCGGATGTGAACTGATAGAACTTTATTGTGAACCTGATGGAAATTTCCCGAACCATCACCCCGACCCTACAATAATGGACAATCTAAAAGACCTCATTGCAAAGGTAATATCTTCAGGCGCAGACATCGGTATTGGCTATGACGGAGATGCTGACAGGATAGGGGTTATCAGCGATAAGGGTGAAGTGATATGGGGAGACAGGCTGATGATTATATTTGCGAGAGACATAATTGAATCTCAAATTTCAAATCTCAAATCTCAAATCTCACAACCTGTGACTGTTGTGGGTGAGGTTAAATCTTCTCAGATAATGTATGACGAGATAAAAAGGCTTGGAGGGAATCCCATTATGTGGAAGGCAGGCCACTCGCTTATAAAGAGTAAGATGAAAGAGTCAGGTGCACTGCTTGCTGGAGAGATGAGTGGGCACATATTCTTTTCTGACAGGTACTTTGGATACGACGATGCGGTATACACAAGCCTGAGACTACTTGAGATACTCTCTAAAAATGGTAAACCATATTCAATAGAGAGACTCCTCAGCGATATCCCCAAAAGCTTCTCAACACCTGAGATAAGAGTTGAATGCCCTGATGATGTAAAGTTCAAGATAGTAGAGAGGGCAAAAGAAGCCTTCAGGGACTACCCTCTCAATGACATTGACGGCATAAGGATTAATTTTGATAAAGGATGGGGACTTATAAGGGCTTCAAATACCCAGCCGGCACTTGTACTCAGGTTTGAGGCAAAAGATGAAGATTCTCTAAGAGAGATAAAAGAATTTGTAGAAGGAAAACTTAACACTGTGATAAGGGAGTTTGGTTAACCCCATAGTTGCAAAAACAACAATGGGGTTAACCCTTCTTGACCTTTCTGGGTAAATAGATAACACAGTCCTCACATATCTTATGGGAGTTCATCCGGCATCTCATCTTGTTCAGCTCCCAGCAGGGCTTTGTCCTATCTATATATGCAGAGCATTTTTCCCTTTTTTCCTCTGGACATTCTGTTATCTCCCAGCATGGTGCATAATCGAGGAGCTTCTTTATACCTTCAATGCTTATCTTTTTTTTATGTATCAGGTCTCTCAGGCATTGGAGCCATTTTATATCATTCTCTGAATAAAACCTGTTTTTATTCCTCCTGGCAGGCTTTATAAGGCCATGTTTTTCGTAAAGTCGAAGTGTCTGGTCTGTAGTCCCTATAAGCTCTGCTACAATTCCTATAGGATAAAGTGGTATATTCTTTCGCTCTTCTTCGGTAAATTCCCTTTTCATTTTTCCCTTTCTCACTATTTTACTACAGTTTTTGAAATAAAATATACTAATTAACCAAATAATGCAATTGGCATGTGTCACCTCTAAAAAAGTTGGTATCATTTGCGGCATTTTTAAAAATTAAAATATTTTTACTGCGACCCCTTGACTTTTAAGGGGAGCTTATGTAACATAACACCGAATTTTTTCCCGAGGAGGTTCTTATGGAAGAAAGGCTTTTAATGGATGTTATCATTAATCCTGAAGTAATACCGCACAATGTTAGCCATGCATTTCTTGCATCAATAATTTTAATAGTTACAGCTCTTATTATAAGAGGGTCTCTCCGATTACTACCGAGAGGCATTCAGAATTTTATAGAGATGATAGTAGAGGCAATATTAAAATTGGTAGAGGACAATATAGGCCATCACTGGGGTAGAACACTCTTTCCTTTCATCTGCACGATATTTATATTTATACTCCTCTGTAATTTAATGGGTCTGGTACCGGGATTCACTGCAGCGACAGCTAATGTAAATACAAATGCAGCTATGGCGGTACCTGTATTTTTAGCAACTCATTATTATGGGATAAGGGTCCATGGAATTAAATACATAAACCATTTTCTTGGCCCTATCCGTTCTATATTTGCACTCCCTCTGATGATACTGATGTTCGTTGTAGAGTTTATCGGCCATCTCGCAAGGCCCCTGACCCTTACAGTACGGTTATTTGGCAATATGACCGCAAAACATATACTACTTCTCGTTCTTGCAGTACTTGCCCCATGGATTATCCCGACTGCAATTTTAGTACTCGGTCTCCTTGTTAGCGTTGTTC
This sequence comes from Nitrospirota bacterium, assembly GCA_040755805.1. GTDB lineage: Bacteria > Nitrospirota > Thermodesulfovibrionia > Thermodesulfovibrionales > SM23-35 > JBFMAM01. The sequence goes on along the minus strand of JBFMAM010000007.1, from coordinate 8,278 downwards.
AGGCATTTGTCTTTACACTTTTGGCTACACTTTATCTCTCTGGTGCTGTTGAAGAGGCACATTAATTATTAATGAAAGGAGGGAGAAGAATAATGAAGAAGACTATTACCGCAATTCTGCTCACTTTCGCACTGCTGTGGGTATTAGCACCTTTTGCCTTTGCTGAGGAGGCTGCGGCTGTTACAGGGAAAGGCTCAAACATCTTTTATTATGCAATGGCTGCAATCGCCGCCGGTATCGGAGTAGGAATTGGTGCCCTTGGCTGTGGCATTGGTCAGGGTGTCGCTACAGCTAAGGCATGTGAGGGGATAGCCAGGAATCCAGGTGCATCAGGTAAGATCACAACAAGCTTAATCATCGGTCTTGCAATGGTTGAGTCACTTACAATCTATGCCCTCGTTATTGCCCTCATCATCCTTTTTGTGAATCCTTTCGGAAAGCTCCTTCAATAATGATAGATAAAAAGGGCAGGTTAACCTGCCCTTTTTATCTTCTATGGTCCATACAATAATCTGTAACTAAATGGGTAGGGGCGACTTTAGTCGCCTATTTAATAAATCTACTGTTGGGAGTCTAAAGCCTCCCCTACCCAATGTTTTTGGGCATTCTTTACGGATTTGGTCGCAGAATAATAACCTTGACATCTGAGGGTAATTACCGTTTAAGCTAAAGTGAAGGAATTGCAATTATAATAGGTACTCAGTCAAGAATCTAATGCAGTCGAATATCTCTTACAGAAGGATTCTATATATTATCATAACCGCGTTCTGGCTCATCACCATGACAATGCTCATCGTAAGGCACTACTTACCCGAAGGTATAAAACCCACACTCTACGAGGCTACCATCCCAAATGAGCTATGCGAAGAATACTGGATGGGCACCTATCTCAATGGCGAGAAGATCGGATATTCGCATAGAAAGATAACAGAATTAAATAATGGATACAGGATTTCCGAAATACTTAAGGTAAGGTTAAAGATGATGGGAATAGAAAAGGATATATTCACTAATATGGATGCCGAGATTGACCGCCAGTTCAGGCTTTTATCGTTTGTATTTAGATTGAGGTCTGATATAAATACGGAGATTAAAGGAAGGGTAGAGGGTAAGAACCTTCTTGTCTCGATAAATACAGGGGGGTTAACATCCAGTCAGACAATACCGCTGAGAGAGCCTCCATATCTAAATCTTTCTGTCGTACCGGATATTCTGAAGAAAAGACTGAAATCAGGCCATAAAGTAAGCATTCCTGTCATTGACCCTTCCACTTTAAGTCAGGACAATATGAATATAGAGGTTATAGGGAAAGACTCAATCATGTCCATGGGCAAAAGGCAGGATACATATAAAATAAAAATTATCTTTAAGGGGGTCGAAACCTTCACATGGCTTACAGAAAAGGGCGAGGTTCTAAGAGAAGAAAGCCCCATGGGATTTACACTTGTGAAAGAGACAAAAGAAAGTGCAATCCAGCCCGGCAAACCATCCATAGACTTAATAGCGCAGGCTGCCATAACCTTTAATATCAAATTGCCTCCTGATACGATTTATCTTAAGGTGAGGCTTTCCGGGGTTGATTTAAAAAGCATTGAGCTTGATGGCGGAAGACAGACCCTCAAAGGGGATATACTTGAGATAAGAAAAGAATCACTTGATGATGAGAATCGGGTCAGTCCGCCCGCCCGAGGCGGGGCGGACGATTCTACCCCACACAGGGGTAGCGACATCCCGAAAGCTTTCGGGACTGACCTGTCACAAAGGGGATTTCCAGATGAATATCTGAAAGAGACCATGTTCATTCAATCAAAAGACCCGGCCGTCGTCTCACTGACAAAAGATATAATCGGTGACGAAAAAGATAGACTGAAGTTAACAAGGCTTATCTACGAGTGGGTTTACAAAAACATTAAGAAGGTCCAGACGATAAGCCTACCCATGGCAACAGAGGTACTGAGGATGGGGCAGGGTGACTGCAATGAACACGCAACCCTCTTCACTGCGCTTGCGCGTGCAGCAGGAATTCCAGCAAGGATAGCAGTGGGGCTCACATATAAGGATGGCTTTTTTTATTACCACGCATGGCCTGAGGTCTATCTCAACGAATGGGTTGCGGTTGACCCCACATTAGGACAGTTTCCTGCTGATGCAGCCCATATCAGGCTCCTTACAGGTGATATAGATAAGCAACTACATCTTCTTACTATAATTGGAAAGCTAAGATTGGAGGGAATAGAATATCACTAAAGGAGTTATACCTTAATGTTGCATAAAAAGGAAGGCAGATATGCTGAAAAACCCCAGCAAAACCTGCTGGTTGCTACACAGAATAATGCAGCGGCTATTTGTATGTCAATCGAAAAGGCTGCTCGGCTAAGCCCCACCTGAGCTTTCTAATGGGATTTACTATAATTTTACTAAAAAAGGAGGTAATTTATGGCAGTGGAAGTCTTAGATACACTCGGTCTTAAGTGTCCTCAACCGGTCCTCAAGATAGCGGTGAAGGCTGCAGATATGCAATCCGGAGATATCCTGGAGGTAATAGGCGATTGTCCAACCTTTGAGAGAGATGAATTAATGTACGAGCAGAAACAGAAAAAGCAGAAATTTTAGTCCTTCAATGAAAAAAAGACTATCACCTCCACAGATCCTTGTAATAGGTTTCCTGTCTTTTATACTTATCGGGACAATACTCCTGATGCTTCCATTTTCGAGCAGAGAAGGATGCTCTTTTATTGATGCCCTCTTTACAGCAACATCTGCTGTCTGCGTGACAGGACTTATAGTTAAAGATATCCCGAATGACTTTACATTATTCGGCCAGATTGTGATATTGATCCTGATACAGATAGGGGGCCTCGGCTATATGACATCGGCGACAATAATTGCATTAATTATAGGTAAGAGGATAGGGCTTGCAGAAAGGCTTATCATGAAAGAGGAGCTCCATGTCGTAAGCCTTGAAGGCATTGTAAGATTCACAAAAGGGATTCTGAAATTTACATTGCTTTTTGAACTTACAGGTACCCTTATATTAACCATAAGATTTCTGAAGGATTTTGATCTTAAAGATGCATTTCTTTATGGTCTTTTCCATGCTGTTTCTGCCTTTAATAATGCAGGTTTCAGCCTTTTTTCAGATAACCTTATGCATTTCAGGGGTGATATAATAGTAAATATCACTGTAACAACCTTGATTATTGTTGGAGGGATTGGTTTTATTGTGGTAAGTGACCTTTACAGGTTTCAGAGAAAAGATATTAATAGGCTTTCACAGCATACAAAGATAGTGCTTTTAACAACAGCCATTCTGATTATAGGTGGTGCGATCCTCATATACCTGTTTGAGGCATCGAACCCTAAGACTTTTGGGAATATGTCACTGATAGAGCGGGTACTCACATCCTATTTCTCTGCGGTTGCACCGAGGACAGCGGGGTTTAATACTGTTGATTATTCATCGCTGAGGACAGAGACCCTCTTTTTGACGATAATACTGATGTTTATAGGTGCTTCTCCCGGAGGTACAGGTGGGGGTGTTAAAACCTCAACCTTTGCAATCGTAATAGCAAGCCTCTATACAACAATAAGAGGACTGAGCGATACAGTGCTTTTTAAGAGAAGGTTACCATCTGATACAATCTCAAAATCTTTTTTACTTGTTACCCTCGCAGCCATCTTTTGTACTGTCAGTACCCATTTCATTATCACGACCCAGGATGCACAATATCTCAATGCTATGTTTGAGGTTACCTCTGCCTTTGGCACAGTGGGACTTTCTCTTGGAGATGGAGGGGTAAGAAGCCTCTCAGCACTTTTTACCCCTATAGGTAAGTTTGCTATTAGTTTTACAATGTTTGTAGGAAGACTCGGTCCCCTTACACTCGCAGTTGCAATTACGAGGCGAGTAGATGAGAGGTTCAGATACCCGGAAGGGAGAGTGGTAATAGGATGAAAAGACAGTTTGCCGTAATAGGGCTCGGACGTTTTGGTTTTTCTGTAGCCAAGACCCTCGCGGAACTCGATTCTGAAGTTATAGCTATTGACTGGGAAGAGGAGAAGGTCAAAGCAGTATCTGATTTTGTCACATATGCAGTTCAGCTCGATGCAATGGATGAGAAGGCATTACGCGCAGTTGGTATCCAGAATGTTGATACCGCTATTGTTAGTATAGGGGAAAATATCGAGGCGAGCATACTCGTTGTCATGATATTAAAAGAGATGGGGATAAAGAATATCGTTGCTAAGGCGGTAACCCCCCTGCATGGCAATGTTCTTGAAAACCTTGGTGTCCATAGGATTGTTTACCCTGAGCGGGACATGGCAGTGCGTGTTGCTCACAGCCTTATAAGGCCGAATGTCCTTGAAGAGCTTGAGCTATCTCAGGAATACAGTATTATCGAACTTCCAACACCAAAAGACTTTATTGGAAAATCACTGAAGGAGAGCCAGCTCAGGAGTAAATATGGTGTTAACCTTATTGCTATAAAAAGGAAGGTTATTGAAAAAGGAATAACAAGAGAGGTATGGAATGTTAATCCCCTGCCAACAGATATTATGGAGAAAGGCGATATCCTTGTGCTTATCGGTTCAAATGAAGACCTTGACCGATTAGGGATCAGCTAAGATACATCATAAGATGCCCTTTTATGAGCTTTCTACCAACAAAGCTTGCATGGTGGTCTGTAATACTTGCATTCTTCTTTTCTGCTGCTGTTGGAATATTCTTCGGAGTTTATCCTGCAAGAAAGGCATCGCTCTATGACACTGTAGTAGCATTGAGGTATGAATAAAAGGCTGAGAAAGGTTTTATATTTTTTAACTTTTGTGGTCATTATAGGCATTATTATATTCATTTCAAGAGGACCCTATATATCGAACGCCCTAAAGAGGATTATACTCCCTGAATTAGAGACTGCATCAGGACAGAGGGTCATAGCACAAAAGATTTATATTAATATATTTCCTCTCTTCATAGAGGCAAAGGGCTTAAAGGTCTTTGATGAAAATGGCAACAGGATACTCTTTGCAAACAGGGTGAAAGGATATCTGGAGCCTTCAGGGTTATTAGATCGGCACCTTTCTATTCGCAGACTTGTGATAAATAACCCCGATATATCCACAAATAGTGAGCAACTCGAATTGGTAATTAAAAGTGTCAAGGCATATCTCGAAAAGGAGAGAAGGCGTGTACTTAAGGTCAGGGTAAAGGCAATTGATGTAACCAATGGTGCTGCTTCCTTCAGGGATGATGGTTTGAAAAGCACAATGGGCATCAGGGGGCTTGAAGGAGAGATAATCCTTGGCGAAGCACCGAGGCTTAAGACTTCTATAAAAGAGTTTGCTATAAAAAGGGAAGGGTGGCCTGAGTTCAGGTGTGATATAGATACAGCATTAGTATTCAGAGATGATGGAGTTAAGATAAAGAGCCTCAATATCGGCTCATACGGCTCTGAGTTCAAAGGCACAGGGTTTTATTCTAAAGGTAAGGGAATTTTAATGACTGATATAGCCTTGCTCGTTGATTCCGTGAAGCGTATTTTTAACCTCAAGCAGAGGGGTGAAGGAAGGATTTCTGCAAAAGGTGAGATAAGACTTGAAAGAATTTCGAATTTCGAATTTCGAATTTCGAATTTAAAAAACATCTTTATAAACTTGAAGCTCAAGGGTGATTTTTATATCCAGACATTAATGGAACTATTGAGGGTAAAGGAGAAGGTGGAGGGGCTTGTAGATTTTCAGGGCGAGATAAAGGGGCAACTTTCTGATATCTCTGGAAAGGCAAAGGCGAGACTCGGGAAAGGCAATTTATTTGATGTTGAGATAGATTCACTCAGATGTGAGGTTCTTTATGACAGTGGAGTGATGAGATTCAAGAATGGTATTGCAGAATTATATAATGGAAGGGCTCAGGCAGATGCATCTCTAAATCTCCCCGCTGCTGAATCCTTTACCCCCACACCTTTAGAGAAAGCCACGGCTGTAAAGGTGTGGGGGTTTACTCTAAATGTAAAGTTTAATTCAATAGATAGCAGTGCTGCACTTAAACTTATCGGTTGGGAGCCTGAGATACCAGCAGGCAAAGTTGACGGAGAGCTCGTAACGTCCGGCAATAAATTTAACCCTGATGGGTGGTTTGTCTATGAGGCACTGAGCAAAGAGCAAAGAGCAGAGGGCAAAGACCATCTTCTGGCTGATAATGTTCTCAGAAGGATAAAGAATATAAAAGGAAATTATTCTCTACGTGATGATATCCTTTATTTAACAGGTGTGAAATTGAGCACAACCTTATCTAATCTTAATGTAGAAGGCAGAATTAATATCCTTGAGGAGGCCCTCGATCTTAAATGCAGGCTTGATACAGATGAGGTCTCTGATCTGATCCTCCCTTATTACAGTAAGCTTAAAGGCCGTGGGGATTTTTCTGGAGAGATAACAGGCACATTTGACAATCCTGAGATATCTGGAAAGGCTAATATATCAAATGCCTCCATAGAAGGTTACAGGGCAGACAGTATTACATCTGACTTCTCATATAACAAAAGCCTTCTGAATATTCAGGAAATCGTTGTCATATCGGCCGGCGGAGAACAAAGGATAAAAGGTAAGATATCCTTCCCTCGGGCAGAGAAACTTTTCGAACTTTCAATGCCTGTGTACGAAATGAATGCTTCCATCAAAAATTCTGGTCTAAGAGATGCTATACAGATATTCTATAAGGACCTTTTAGCAACTGGAAGACTTAATGCTGATTTCAGGATTGGAGGTAAGGATAAAGGCATTGAGATTGCTGGTAACGCCTTAATAGAGAAGGCATTGGTATATAAGATTCCGATTGACTCTGTATCAGCAGCCTTTTCATATGCCAATAAAGAGCTTTCTTTCAAACAGGCCATAATCAGGCGGGGCACCTCGACCCTGACTGCAGAAGGAAAGATTTCTTCTGATGAGAAATTTTCTTTCAGGGCTTCATCAGACAGGGTTCAGATAAAGGACATAGGGCTTGAGAACATTCCCGTAGATGCCTTTTTAAGCATACAATCAGAAGGTCAGGGCACTTTTAAGGAGCCTGCCATTACACTGAATGCTAAGGTGGTCGAGGGTGTTTTTAGAGGTAGATCATTGGGTAGTGGAATTATAAATGCGGCGATTAAAAACAAGAATATCTTATTGGATGTCTCACTATTTGATGAAAAGCTAAAGCTTAGGGGGGAAGGTCATCTTGACGATAAGTTGCCATGGACCGCTGAAGCAGACATCCAGCCAGGCAGATATGATTTTATTTTAGGTTCAATTCTGAAGGAAGTGCCAGAAGACCTGCTTCTTAATCTCAGGGGTCATGTCGAGATGAAAGGTGACAGAAAGCATATAACAGCTTCAGCCAATGTGAATTATCTGATGCTTTCGCTTTTTGGCTACAGTTTTTCGAACGATTCTGATATAAAGATTCAGGTTGATAACAGGAAACTTTCTTTTTTAGCATTTAACATCAGGAATGGTGGAACTTCATTCAAACTACGTGGCGGTATAGAAATAGGCAGAGAATACGACATCCATCTTGAGGGTAAATCTTCTCTTTCACCATTGAAAGGCCTGTCAAAGAAAATCGGACACCTGAAGGGAGATGCCGATTTTGTTTTTTCTATCACGGGAAAATGGGAAAAGCCAGAGATAAACGGAGATATGAATATATCAAATGCCTCTTTTGGTCTGAAAGATTATTATACGTACATCAGCTCAATAAACGGTTACCTAAATATAGATAAAGACAGGATTGTTGTGCAAAGACTTTCTGGAAAAATAGGAGGCGGTGATATAGATATATCAGGTCTCGTCTATCTTAAGGCATTTAGTATAAAAGGATTTTACATGGATGCTAACCTTGATAATATAAGCACTTCTATTTCAAAAGATTTTGGTCTCAATTTTGGGGGTAACCTTTTATATAAGGGTACACTGGATTCACAAAGTATTATTGGTGATATAAAGATAAAGAGGTCAAGGTATAGAAAAAGGGTGGAGTGGAAGAGCTGGCTTCTGATGGCAAAGGAGAAACCCAAGGCCGAGGTATCCAGGTTTGGTGGGGCAGCACTGAATATAAGGATTTCTGGCAGTGATAATATTTATATTGATAACAATATCGCCAGGGCCCCTTTGAAGGTTGATGCGGTACTGAGGGGGACGATATCGCGACCTATATTGTTTGGCAGGCTTGAATCAATAGGGGGATCTGTTTATTTCAGGAACAACGAATTCAGAATAATCCATGCAAGTGCTG
>JBFMAM010000006.1:0-17895 GCA_040755805.1 Nitrospirota bacterium | reverse complement strand
TTATATGTTCTCATATTGTCGCTCATGATATACTCCTTTTTAATTATTTTTTCAATTACTTAGAGTATATCATGAGCGACAGCTAATGTGTTCTCAATCTATTTCTAAAAATGTGTCCGGTAGTGAGGACCATACTGATTATTAAACAAATTTTATCGCAATTATTTATTATACTTATTCAGCGCAATGAAGATTTAGTGCAGTGAAGATTCACAGGGATGACCAGAGGGTTACCCAACAGGTGGTTGCAGAGACAGCATCCAATCTGTACTTACTATCAATTACATAAATATAGTTAGATTTATCTTTCCAGGTATTGGATAGCATCTTGCCCAAACTATTTCCCGTAATAGTTTAAAAAGGGTTTACAGAAATTTATATATCTTGCAAACTATATGCCATTTATAAAATTATATAAAATTCCCTGTAAGGTATCAATCCGCTTGCGAGACATGGCTATGGGAAGTCATAAAGGCACCTTAGAAATAAGAAATCTAGTTCATAAATATATGAAAAACTTTTCATATATTATAAATTAGCCAAGACTTCTGACACTGAGGAGCTATTCCAACACCTTGGTAATTAACATGATCATCTTTGAGGAATTGAAAAATTAGATAATGGCTCATAGTGAAATTCCCAAGCAATTTGCAATTAGTTGACGATATATGAAAGGATTTACATATAAAACTTTGTCCCCTTTACCTTATACTTGTAATCTACTGATTTTATTTGCCTTTTCAAAGGCATGAGATGCAAATTGCTAAAAATTAAGTTTATTGCTAAAAATTAAATTTAATGTTTTTAACAGGTTAAGGGGATAACAAATGAGGATATTATGAAACAAATTTCTTACCCTTTAATATATTTTATAATTCGTAGATAGTAGATAACTATACTGACAAAATATATTATAACATCTATATAATATTGATAATATTGCTTTCCATGAGCTATATATTCTTGTCGGACTCCAGTGAGAAAGAAATTGGCATTCAACTTGCATACTATAACGGAACATGTTGCTTTGCCATTTCCTATTCTTCGTATACTGAATTATCTTAGCGGTAAAAATCTCAATACAACTTCGAACATCGATCGGGCACTTGCTTGCAGTGGAGACGATGAGCCGGGCGACCAATGAAAATGAAAAATCACGAATATTGCAAAAATTTACGGTGGTGTAATTACGGGCTTTGCCGTGAGAGGGCGAAGCTATGTCTTGTTGTAATGCATCCTTTCACGAATTTTTAGCCGCTCTTTATTCATATTCTCTTTTACTCATGCACATGTCTCCTCAAAGGACCGCCTTAGTCTCAATTTTGATGGTTCTGACTTTAATTTGCCTGAACTATCTCAATGATGGAGAACATTACTGTCCGAACAAACCCTTTTCCACTTTTCCGAAACAGATTGGAGACTGGATTGGGGAAGAAAGGCACTTTGATAAGAAAATCTATGATGCGTTAGGTGTCACTGATACAATCCTTCGCAGCTACAGTACGGGTTATGGTCACCAGATTGAGCTTTACGTTGGCTTTTATCAAAGCCAGCGGGAAGGAGAATTGATCCATTCCCCAAGGAATTGCATGCCGGGGGCAGGCTGGAACTTTGCCAGGGAAGAGAAATTATCAATTGATGGAGGGACTCCTGACAGGCAGAGTATTCTGGTGAACAATATACTTCTGCAAAAGGGGAGTGAGCGACAGATTATGTTTTATTGGTTTCAGGGACGAAGCAGGTATATCTCTTCCGAATACCTGCAAAAAATTTACTTGGTAATAGATTCCATTACTAAGCGCAGGACGGATGAAGCTTTTATCAGAATCACTGCACCTGTCATTGGAAGAGACGAGAAAGAAACAGTAGAAGATTTAAAAAATTTTACCAGACTTCTCATGCCCCTGTTACAAGAATACCTTCCCTCTTGAAATCCTCATAAGTCAAATAATCTGACATTAAACTAAACTAACAACAACATAAGATACGGAATGAAGAATTCTCTCATCTCAACGTATATTCAATTGATGGTCTTAGTATTATCATTTCTGCTGCTTTTTAATTACACTCTTATTGAGTTGTTTAAGGATTGGTCAACAAACCCAAATTATTCACATGGGTTTCTCGTACCCTGTATCACAGCCTTTATGATATGGCAGAAAAGGGAGAAACTTTGCCTTTCCTCTTTAAGCCCAAGCAATTGGGGATTGCTGATACTTATCATGGGTATGATCGTGCATGTAGTGGCCAACCTTGGTGCAGAACTTTTCACCATGAGGATTGCTATGGTAATAACCATTTTTGGTTTTTCGATATATTTTATGGGTGGAAAAATTACCCGAAATATAGCTGTTCCTCTCGGCTACCTGATCTTTATGATCCCTATTCCAGCCGTCTTATGGAATAAAATAGCCTTTCCTCTTCAGATATTCGCCTCCCGCATGGCAGAAATAGTCATTCGGGCTATGGGAATTTCTGTTTTGCGAGAGGGTAATATTCTCTATTTGACTAATACTACGCTGGAAGTAGTGGATGCCTGCTCGGGCATCCGGTCCTTGATCACGCTTTCAGCGCTGAGTGCAGCCTTTGCCTACTTATCAAATCATTCAATACCCAAAAAATGGATATTATTCACCGCAGCACTGCCGATTGCTTTACTGGTTAATATTATTCGTCTCAGCTTGACAGCCGGTCTGGCAAGTCGTTTTGGAGAAAAGGTTGCTCAGGGGTTTATTCATGAATTTTCAGGGCTGTTTATATATCTTCTGGGATTGGTCCTGTTGGTCAGCGTTCATGGTGTTCTTTCGAAGCTGAGAAGGACTTTAAGGACTTTATAAGTTTTTACCCCTCTAAAATACACCTTAAAGCGGGGTGGTTTCTCCAAGGAGACAAGCAGAAGGGATGGTTATCAGTTTAACTATAGACGTTGAGGACTGGTTTCAGGTTGAAAATTTTAAAAATTATATTCCACTGGGAGACTGGGCACACAAAGACCTGCGTGTGGAGAAAAATATCCATTTTCTCCTGGATATTTTTGATAAGTATGAAATAAAAGCCACATTTTTCATACTGGGGTGGATTGCCGAACGCATTCCCAAGCTGGTTCAGGAAATCTACTCACGTGGACACGAGGTAGCATCTCATGGATACAATCATACGATGTGTAATAAGCAAAAAATTAAATATTTAAAAAGAGATTTATCGGATAGCAAAAAGATATTAGAGGACATCGTGTGCCAGCAGGTCTACGGATATCGAGCTCCCAGCTTTTCCATTGATAATAATATATTAGCAGTGGTTGCAGAATGCGGATACTTCTACGACTCGAGCTTCAATTCCTTTCGGCTGAATAAGCGATATGGACAGATAGATTTAACTCATTGTGACAAGAGAGGAGTTATCTGTCACGTCGCAAATAATAAGTTGTATGAACTTCCCATCAGTAATGTAAGGTTGGGGAATTGTACCTTACCCTGGGGAGGAGGGGGATACTTTAGATTGATACCTTTTTCACTCTTTAAGATGGGTGTCGAATACATTCTCAAGCGAGAAAGGGCTTATCTGTTCTATCTTCATCCGTGGGAAATCGATTGTGAACAACCCAGAGTCAAAGAGGCATCGAGATTTTTTCGCTTTAAGCACTATATCAACCTGAACAGAACATTATCTAAGCTCCTGCTATTTATAGAAGCTTTTAACGGTTGTCGTTTTATTACCTGTTATCAATATCTTGTCGAGAATTACCACCTATAGTCTTACTATTTAGGCTTCCGCTTAGCTTACCCTTATCATTATGATAGCTGTAAAATTAATTACTATTGAGGATGCTCCAGTATGGGATAGCTATGTTTATAGTCATCCCCGGGCGACTCTCTACCATCTCTCTTCCTGGAAAGACATTATCGAGAACGCCTATGGGCATAAGACTTACTATCTTATGGCAACTGAAGATTGTCTGAAACAAGAAGCCGAAAATAAAAATCATTCGGATCGCAAACGGTATTATCCGAATCCTTCCCTGCGAAAAACCGTTGGCATCTTGCCTCTCGTCCACCTCAAGCACTTCATCTTTGGAGACAGCCTGATTTCGATACCCTTTTTTGACCTCGGGGGCATCTTGGCCAATGATGAGTACGTAGAAAGGTTGCTGGTATCCGAAGCCATGAGGCTCGGTCAAAAACTCAAGGTGGATACTATTGAGCTTCGTCAGGGCGAGCCTCTCTCATGGCTTAACCTTACCAGCTTTGACCAATTGGCCTATAATCTGCATCTTGCAGCCAGCAATTGCAGTTTCCAGGTCAGGTCACATAAGGTCAGAATGATTCTCGATTTACCCGAATCTTCTGACCTTCTGATGAAGTCGTTCAAGTCGAAATTAAGAAGCCAGGTATTGAAATCAATGAAAGATGGGTTAACTGCCAGAATCGGGCATATCGACCAATTAGAGCAGTTTTACCATATTTTTGCCATTAATATGAGAGATCTCGGCTCCCCGGTCCATTCAAAGAAGCTGATGCTCAATGTCCTGAGCACATTCCCCGCAAAATCTAAAATTGTGATTATTTATAAGGATGGAAATCCCCTAGCTTGCAGCCTTATGATCGACTTTCAGGGCGCACTGAAAAATCCCTGGGCATCAGCACTCCGCAAGTATAGCCGGTTAAGCCCCAATATGTTGTTGTATTGGACGATGCTGGAATATGCCTGCAATAATGGCCTTACCTCTTTTGATTTTGGGCGATCCTCACCAAATGAGGGGACGTATAAATTTAAAGAGCAATGGGGTGCTCAACCTTCGTCCTTGCATTGGTATTATCTGCATCTGAACTGCAAGCGAGAGGGAAACAGCCAGCAGGAAAAAAGCAGCTATGCCCAATTTATCGAAGTGTGGAAAAAGATACCAGTCCCTCTATCGAAAGTCATCGGCCCTCCTATAAGAAAGCATATCGGTCTGTAAGTTCGGCTATTCATGATTAGATTATTTGAGATATTAGCCTTTTCATCAGCCCTCATCCTCTTCTACGTCTATGTTGGATATTTTATTATCTTGCTTATTCTCCGGTACTTGCTTCCGGAAAGAAAGGTTGACAAAAAGGAAATTTATCCATATGTCAGCCTTCTTATCTCCTGCTACAATGAAGAAGCGGTCATCCGTGAGAAGCTGGAAAATAGCCTTTCTCTCGATTATCCGAAGGATAAAATTGAAATCATTGTCATATCTGACGCCTCAACGGATCATACCGACGAAATAGTCCTGCAGTTTGAAAATCGAGGCGTTCGCCTGATCAGACAAGAGGATCGGCAAGGAAAAACCTTGGGGTTGAATCTGGCCGTATCCCAGGCGAAAGGCGAGATAATCGTGTTCTCTGATGCCAATGCCATGTATCAGCCGGATGCAATTCGGAAATTGGTACGAAATTTTCATGACACCAACGTTGGTTATGTAGTAGGAGAATCGAGATATACAGATGCTGACTTGGCTGTTGCAGCCAAAAGTGAATGCTTATATTGGCAATATGAAACATGGCTAAAGCGATTGGAAAGTCATTTGAAAAGTGTTGTCGGGGGTGATGGAGCTATTTATGCGATCCGCCGTGAGCTCTATGAAAGGCTAGCTCCTACCGATATTAACGATTTTGTTAATCCTCTTCAAATCGTTGCAAAAGGTTTTCGAGGCGTATATGAGCCGGAGGCAATTTCCCGAGAAGAAACCGCTGGAAACTTTCAGGCAGAATTCCAGCGTAAGATCCGAATTGTGAATCGAAGCCTGAGCGGGCTTTTCCGAGTAAAGGCGGTCTTAAACCCGTTTAAGACGGGAACTTTTAGTCTGGAGATTATCTCCCATAAGCTGCTGCGATGGCTCTCTCCCGTATTTATTATTACCTTAACAGGATCATGCCTAGTACTTGCTCTCTGCGGTATAAAGATATTTGCAGGGATCACTATATTTATTATTTTATTTTTATGGCTTTCCTATTTTGGCCATCTGTTCAGAGACCATCCCGATATCTGGCCGCTATTTTATTATCCATATTATTTTGTGTCTATCAATGTAGCCTCTTTGATAGGCATATACAGGAGCTTGAGAGGGAGTGTGCAAACAACATGGAAGCCCTTGAGAATCAGGGATAAAGCGGAAAAGAAGAAACCCTTTGCCCAGAGAGAACAGGGAATCCATGTGCTTGCTTTTATCTCGGGATTACTTCTCCTTTTAACAGTAGGAAAGCTTACTAGCACCTTCCTGATAAATGATAAGGTTAATTACCTGGTCATAGCTATAACTTGTTGTATCTATTCATTTTATTCTATTGTTCTTAAGCTTAGAAAAGAGAGAATGCCGGGGATAACCTTGTTGGTTTATGTTTACAATGAAGAGGATGCGATTGTAACAAAGATAAAGAACAGTCTTGAGATGGATTACCCCAGTAAGAAATTAAAGGTAGTAATTGTCTCAGATGGCTCATCTGATAGTACAAATGTCAAGGTTAGACAATACAAAAGTGAGCGATTGATTCTTAAAGCCTATCCCCTGCACCGGGGGGGGAGAGAGGTAATCAATGACACAGTCCGAAAATTAACCGATGAAATCATTATACTTTCAGATACTAACACCATTTATCAAAAGGATATTATTAAAAAGCTGGTTCAAAATTTTCATGATCCAACTGTCTGGGGGGTAAGCAACAATAGTATCATTAAGGGCCGAAGAGCAAGATTGAATCAATTAGGACTATGTCAGTATATCAATAGCCGGTTTATTCGGAAAAAGAAGCTCAATGTGAGCTCTATCAATGGATTAAGGTATAATATGTATGCCTTTCGAAGAGAAATGTTTGATATCGGCCCCGTAAATATCATTCTCGATGCCTTTATCGCTTCCATAAATACATCATACTCACTTGAATCTTACCGCAAAACACAATTATACAAATAGCCTTCAGCTCCAATAACATTGAGAATAGAAGCTCACCAGGGCTGCTTAAGAGCTTATAAAGCATAATGAATTATGTGTGGTATTGTAGGAAAATATAACTACTCTAGTAGCCAGCCGGTATTATCTGACCTTATCACTGCAATGTGCGACAAGATTTGCTATCGCGGCCCGGATGATAGCGGTGTGTATATTGATGGCAGCGTTGGATTGGGGCATAGACGGTTAAGTATCCTCGATCTTTCTGAATCCGGCCATCAGCCTATGGCCTCTCAAGATCGATCGCTGTGGATAACCTTCAACGGTGAAATCTATAATTTTCAAGAACTGAGAGATGATTTGACCGTAAAGGGATATATCTTTACCAGCAATTGTGATACTGAAGTTTTAATTTCTCTTTACCGGGAATATGGGGAGGGGTGTCTGAAATACCTCAGAGGCATGTTTGCTTTTGCCATTTGGGATAGAAATAGATCCACTCTCTTCCTTGCTCGTGACCGAATTGGAAAGAAGCCTTTGTATTACTATTTCGATGATAAAACTTTTATTTTCGCCTCAGAGATCAAATCCATTTTTGAAGATCCTACAATAAAAAGGAGAATAAACTTTGAGGCATTTTACGATTATTTTAAATATCTTTATGTACCGGATCCTAAAACTATCTATAAAAATATTTATAAGCTTGAACCTGGGCATTACCTGATATGTTCTCAGAAAGGGATAACAAAAAAAGAGTATTGGGACATATCCTTTGCCCGATCGTCATATGGGGATAGAGAAAGTGTTTCTCATGAGCTGTTCACCATCTTGGATGAAAGTGTAAAACTCCGGATGGTAAGCGATGTACCTCTTGGTGCCTTTTTAAGCGGGGGAATCGACTCAAGCTGTATCGTAGCCTTAATGGCCAGACACCAGGAAGAACCGATAACGACATGCTCAATAGGGTTTGACTCACAGGACTACGACGAGGTCCAGTTCGCACGCATGGTTGCCAGGCAATTTAAAACTGAACATTATGAATTCACGGTCAAAGAAAATATTGAAGAGGTTTTGGCCGATCTCGTGTATTATTTTGATGAGCCTTTTGCTGATTCATCTGCTGTCCCAACCTACTATGTATCAAAGGTCGCCAGGCAAAAGGTTACTGTAGCTCTGGCAGGTGATGGTGGCGATGAGAATTTTGCCGGTTACGAAAAATACTATATCGATGATATAGAAAATAGGATAAGAAGGAAAATCCCCAAACCTATCAGGATATCTACCTTACCACTCTTGTCAAACTTGTTTTCTCATGGGGGAAGGTACAGCTTTTTTCAAAAAGGTTCAACGCTCTTAAAAACACTTTCCTTTGAGCCAGACTATGGATTTTTCCTGACCAACACTCATTTTAATGATTTATTATGGAACGAGGTAATTAATGATGATACCAGAAAACTGATAGGAAATTACGATCCGTTTTCGGTTACCCGGTACTATTACCATAAAGCTGATACTGATGATCATCTCTCAAAAATTCTTTACACCGACCTAAAGACCTACCTGCCTGGGGATATCCTGGTCAAGGTAGATAGAATGAGCATGGCTAACTCTCTTGAAGTGAGGGCACCGATTCTTGATCACCATGTCATAGAGTTTGCAGCCAGTATTCCTCCAGGGCTCAAGTACAATAATGGTGAAAAGAAATATATCCTCAAGCAATCTCTTGAGCGCATCCTCCCAAAAGAAATCCTGTACCGGAAGAAAATGGGATTTTCCGTTCCTTTAGCCAAGTGGTTTCGGGGAGAGATTAAAGAGCTATCCAGTAAGTATCTCTTGGCACCAGATGCCGGTCTCAATCACTTTTTTCACCCCAGGGGATTGAGGCGAATATGGGACCTCCACCAATCAGGGATCAGGAACTATGCAACTATCCTTTGGAGCCTGTTAATGTTCGAGCTCTGGTACAAGAAATGTTTTGAGCCAAGGGTGAATAGTATGGTGAACAATAATGGAAGGTAAGGCTGTATCAATCATTATCCCGGCTTATAATGAGGAGAAGCTTCTTCCCGCCTGTCTGGAATCGCTCTCGAATCTTAACTATCCCAAAGACAAATTTGAGGTTATTGTTGTGGATAATGGTTCGACTGATAAGACCCGGGAGATTGCCCGAAAATATGGGGCACTTGTGTTCCGAGATGACTCAAAGAATGTTTCTGGCCTGAGAAACCTGGGTGCAAAACAGGCAAGGGGTGATATTTTGGCTTTTGTCGATGCCGATTGCCTTGTCTCAAGCGAATGGCTGAATAAGGCTACTGTCTATTTTGATGATCCGAGCGTTGCTGCCTGGGGGGGAGTGCCCATTCCTCCAAAAGATTCTACCTGGGTTCAGCGGGCTTGGTCTTTGGTGCTCCAAAAAAAGCACCAAGTACAAGAAGTTGGTTGGCTGCCGAGCATGAACCTCTTTGTCCGAAAGGAGCAATTTGGTTCTATTGGCGGTTTTAACGAATCCCTGATTACCTGTGAAGATGTAGATTTTTCCTATAAGATAGGTCTATACGGAAAAATCATTGCAGACAGTGAAATAGAGATGGTCCATTTAGGTGAGGCAGCCACTTTGAAAGAATTTATGAAAAAGGAAATGTGGAGGGGGCACAGCAACCTGAAAGGTATATTAAGTCACGGATTATTATTGAGAGAGCTCCCGAGCCTATCCCTTCCGCTCTATTTTGGAGTATTGCTCCCTGCATTTTGGTTGGGTTTTATTATCTCACTGAATCATTACTGGTTTATTGCCAGTATCCTGTCACTTATTCTGCCTACATTGGCAGTCCTGGTGAAACTGAGGGGGAAAAAGATTACGATAAGCGATTTATTGAGGGTAATTTTCCTGATACAGCTTTATTTCTTTTCCAGGACAGTTGCTATTGTGAAAAGGCAGTAGATAGACGAACTGGGTCTTGTACTTGACTGGGAACGAAAGCGATACAAAGAGAAATAAGTTTTACCTTCAGCAGAAACAGAGTAATTTTCCTGTTATAAAGGGTATCCTGTTTGATGTTGATGGAACTCTTTACTATCAGATGCCACTTCGAGTGATTATACTTTTTTATTTTGTTTTTTCTAACATCCATAACCCCAGAGCGCTGATAAGGAAGCTTAGAGTAATTACCCGATACCGGAGAATCCAGGAGACTTTGAGAGAATTTCCACATATTCAAAAAGATTGCCTCCTAAGGCAATTCAGTCTTACTGCTGAAACAACAAAAGAATCACTTGGTTTCGTTTCAACTACGATTAAAGAATGGTTTGAAAAGAAGCCGCTTCCTTTTCTTTCTCTCTGCCGTAGAATAAGAATGAAGAGCACCATTCGATATTTACATCGCAAGGGGATCAAATTGGGTGTATATTCTGATTATCCTATAGGTGGCAAGTTACACTTTCTGGGTATCTCACAATACATTTCTACCATTCTCTCTGCTGATGATCCATTTGTATATGGATTTAAACCAAATACCAATGGCTTTATCATAGCAGCTAACCGGATGGAACTAGACCCCTCAGAAGTTTTATACGTCGGTGACAGGCCAGAAGTTGACGGAGCTGGCGCTCGGAGGGCAGGGATGCAGGTCATAATTCTCCGCAATCTACTTAAGAAAAAAGGCTCTGCCCATTATCCTTCTGTTAGTTCTTTTAATGACTTGGTAAAGGTGCTTAAAGCATAGGAACAATCATTTCCTCAATATACGATCCCTACCTCAAAGACATAAATTGAATGAAAAATCAAGTTGCCAATAATACCTCAGGTTTTCCAGTGATTAAACCCTATGTCCAAATTGCTCGACCGGATCATTGGTTTAAGAACGTCTTTATGCTCCCGGGGGTGGTTTTCGCTATCTACGATTCACCACGCTTGTTATCCTGGAAAATAATACCTTCATTCTTCCTCGGCCTGCTTTCAACCTGCCTGGTTGCGTCAAGCAATTATACTATCAACGAAATCATTGATGCCCCTCACGACAGTCTTCATCCGATTAAAAAAAACCGCCCTATTCCCTCTGGCAAGGTCAATCTTAAGATTGCCTATGTAGAGTGGTTAGTATTAGGTATAGCAGGCATTACTCTTGCCTGGCGAGTCAACTTTTTCTTTTTTCTCAGCATCCTGTTCCTTTGGGTTATGGGATTTATATATAACATTCCACCTGTAAGACTAAAAGATATTCCTTACTTTGATGTCCTATCAGAATCAATAAATAACCCGATCAGGTTATTTCTGGGTTGGTTTACGGTAAACAGTGCCTACTTCCCTACTCTCTCACTGATTATGGCCTATTGGATGATAGGTGCCTTCTTTATGGCTATAAAACGATATGCCGAATATCGACGAATCGGCAACCCTCTCGTAGCTGTACAGTATCGCAAGTCATTTTCTTACTATAATGAATATAGGCTCATTCTCAGTATTGTCTACTATGCTTCGGCCTTCAGTCTTTTTTTTGGCATTTTTCTGGTCCGCTATCGAATAGAGCTCATTTTGAGTGTTCCTTTCCTGGCAGGCTTCATCCCAATGTACCTGCGGCTCGGCTTATGGGAAGACAGTCCGGCCCAATACCCGGAACGGCTTTATAAGCAGCGGGGTCTGATTATCTACAGCTCATTTTGCCTTATTTTTATTTTATGTCTTCTTTTCATAGATATCCCGATCGTTGGTCGGTTATTTCGTCCTTTCCATCTACCGGGTAATTAAGAAGGGTGTTTTGATAGACTATGGAGACTCACCGGAGCAAGGACAAAATGAGAGGACCTGGACAAGCGAGCAAATATACTCTCCTGTTCTTTATTATACTGCTGGCTTTTCTCCTTCGTCTAATCCTTCTCGCTTACTTTTGGAATAAACCACTCAAAATTGTTGATGAAACTCACTATCAGGCTATAGCAGAGAATATCCTGGAACATCACGAATTTTCTTTGCATACAGGTAGTCCTACCTCCATGCGGCCTCCCCTGTACCCTGCTTTTTTAAGTGCCATCTATTTTCTCACGGGTGGGAAGCATATCAATGCTGCCAGAATCGCTCAAATCATCTTAAGCCTTGGTCTCGTTTTGATGGTTTACCTGCTTGGGCAAAAGGTTTTTAATGAAAAAGTTGGATTGATGGCAGCTCTGATAATTGCAATCTATCCGAGTTTCCTTTTCTTTACTCACTTCCTCCTGACAGAAGTACTTTTTACCTTTCTGTTTTCCCTGTTCATCTGGTTCTTTTTAGTATTTTTAGAAACCCAAAAAAGCCGGGATATCTGGTGGACTGGCATTTCCCTGGGATTGGGAGCCCTTACGAGGAGCATCCTGTATCCATTCATAGCAATAGTCCTCTTGTATCTCTTTATCGCTACACGGGATACCTTAAGGAGAAAAGTTACGTGGATGATCTTATTTATAGCTGGATGCCTTGTAACTATTGGTCCCTGGGCTGTGCGTAACACATTACTTTATAAAACCTTTGTCCCTGTCGACACTATGGGCGGATTTAATCTTTTCATGGGAAACTACGAGCATACTCCTTTAAACCGCGCCTGGGCTGCTGTTGATCTAACTGGTGATAAGGCCTGGTATTATGGTCACGAAAAAACGCTGACCGGTATGAACGAGGCCCAAAAGCAAAAGTGGTGTGCCAGGATGGCAAAGGAGTTTATTCTTAGCCATAAACTGCTAACCTTGAAACGCGATCTGGTTAAGGCAGCGAACTTCTGGGGTCTGGAAAGGGAAATTATCGGAGGTATAATTTCGGGATTTTATCCTGGTCTGGACTATGAGGCCCTTGTAGTCATTTTAACCCTTCTTATATTCTCCTTCTATGTGGCAGTGATGATTCTGGCTATTTTTGGATTACTAAGTAACCTTGGCCAAAAACGACGTGACTTCATTTTCCTCTTACTTTTATTGGGTTATTTCACAGGAATTCATGCCATTGTTTTTGGCCACTCACGGTACCATTTGCCATTGATACCGTTGTTAATTGTCCTTGCCTCCTGGAGCTTAATGAATTTCAGGCTTATCCTGGAAAAACGTAACCGATGGAGCTTCAAGGTTGCAGCCCTGGTATCAATCACTTTTATCTCTCTCTGGGTCCGGGAGATAATTTTCATAGATGGTGCGCGGTATCTGCAGCACCTGATGGGTCTGCTTTTTTAGGAAGTATAGGCCTCAGTAATTCAATTCGGAATAACTTACACCTATGAACATCCTTTACTTATCGCACAGAATCCCCTATCCGCCTAATAAAGGGGATAAGATTCGCACCTTTAACATATTAAAATATTTGTCCAGAAGGCATAATATTTATTTAGGGACAATCCTGGATCAGGAATCTGACAAGAAATACATCCCGACTCTCAGGCAGTATTGTAAGGAAATTCATGCCGCCTGGGTAAATAGAAAGAGAAGATTATTCCAAAACGTCTTTCAAAAGAAACCTTTCTCGGTAGCATGTTTTTATCATGAATCTCTCCAGCATTATGTAGATAGGGTACTTGATTCCAAGCAAATCGACGTGGTAATCTGCTTTTGTTCTCCTATGGCTGAATACATTTTTAATACTCCAATCTTCAGGCAGAAAGCGATAGATAATATTAAGCTTATTATGGATTACATTGATCTGGATTCCGATAAGTGGCTGCAATATGCTCACTATAGCAGATTTCCGTTCAGGCAGTTGTATGAATTGGAAAATAAACGGCTGTTCAAATATGAGGTTCGGATCAACCATAATTTTGATTATTCTCTGTTTGTCTCACAAAGAGAAGAGGATAAGTTTAGAGCGTTATACCCTGGTGCTAAAAGCATCAAAGTTATCCCTAACGGGATCGACTATAAGTACTTCAACCCGAATCACTCCATACCACTCAGAGATAAGAGACCGAACCTTGTTTTTACCGGGTTTATGAATTATTTTGCCAATGAGGATGGTGTAAACTGGTTCTGCAGGCATATCTATCCCAGGATTAAAGCTGAGATTCCTGAAGCCCGGTTTTATATTGTGGGCAGTAGTCCAACAAAAAAAGTAAAAGATTTAGCGAAAATCGAGGGTGTAACTGTTACTGGCTATATTGATGACATCAGATATTATTATGCAATAGCGGATGTTTGTGTTATCCCGCTGAGGATTGCCCGCGGATTGCAGAATAAAGTATTGGAAGCCATGTCCATGGGTAAAGCGGTAGTTGCCACTTCAAATGCGAAAAATGGCATCATGTGCAGGGATAAGGTGGATATTGTGATTGCAGATGAAGAAGAGGATTTTGCCAGGGAGATTATTTTTCTCCTCAAGGATGAGAGCAGAAGAAAGGAATTAGGATTACATGCAATCGAAAATATCCGCAGGAATTACTCCTGGCCGATTAATCTCAAGATGTTTGATGAGATTCTCGCACAGAAAAAGCCCATAGTATCTGCATCTCCTCATCAGGAATGGGAATTGCCGCTCTATAAGCAGATTTAAGTTTTTTTCCGTTTTCCCGGCAATTGATATAGGCTGTCTTCCAGGCAAGATGAAAAAGAAGGTCGTTCATGTAACTTTCGATATGAGTATAGGCGGAGCTGAGCAGGTTATCTATAATCTGGTGGAAAACACTGACCGAGACAAATATGAGGTATCAATCATCTGCCTGGACCATCCTATTGGGACCTTTGGCAGGCAATTACAGGAGAAAGGCTATGAGATTATCGCCTGTGATCGAAAGCCGGGTTTTGATCTATCCGTGGTTAGAATGATCCATAACCTTATTGTGCAGCATAACATTGACGTGCTCCACTGCCATCAGTACACGCCTTATGTATACGGTTTATTTGGCGCTGCCTTTACCAGAGCTAAGGTTATATTTACCGAGCATGGAAGGTTCTATCCTGATCGGCGAAGATTCAAACGAATCTTGCTCAACCCTCTTTTATCCTGCTTCACAGATTACGTAACAGCCATCTCAATGGCGACTCGGAATGCACTTATCCAGTATGAGAATTTTCCCCGAAAAAATATAAAGGTTATTTACAATGGTATTGATGATTCCCGGTATATGCTCCCATCGGAAGTAGACTTGAGGCAATCTCTTGGGATCAACCAGGATGCTCTCATCCTTGGTACAGTAGCCAGACTCGATCCTATCAAGAACCAGAAGATGATGATTAAGGCTCTTGGAATCATCCGGTCCAAACATCCTAATTCCTGCCTCCTGATAGTTGGAGATGGCCCTGAACGGGAAAACCTGGAATCGGCAGCCTTGGAACTGGGGCTATCTTCTCATGTTCTTTTTACGGGATTTAGAGAAGATGCTCATCGATTCATGAAGATCATGGATATTTTCCTTCTCACCTCTTTCAGCGAGGGAACCGCCATGACGCTGCTTGAGGCCATGGCTTGCGGCCTGCCCTGCATCGTGACTGACGTCGGCGGCAACCCGGAAATCGTTAAGGACCAGGATACTGGATTTGTCGTTTCCAGTAATGACGAAAAAGCCCTCAGTAAGGTTATTGACATGCTTATTGAAAATGGAGACTTGCGAAAAAAGATCGGAATGGCTGGGCGAAAGAGATTTGAAGCAAACTTCACGGTGGATAAGATGGTGGGAGCGTACCAAGGTATGTATGATGGAGAATGGTAATCGTCATTGCGAGCAACAATGGTTCTCTATTATTGAAATAACCACTCATATGGGGTAGATAGTATTAGCTGGTAAGTGTAATAAACTTATGCATACACAGAGTTAGGAGGTCAATATTATCATGCATTACGGAAATCTCCAGCCTACTAGAGCTGATCTAGAAAAAGTATTTCGGCTCAAATATGGAGACCCACAAACAACTGGTTGGTCCCCCAAAATGAGGTTTCGCTTTGGTTATTTCACACCTGATGATTTCTATGAAGCACTGGTTTCTAATCTTGTCAACGAGGGTTATACCTGGATCGATGTGGGGAGTGGGAAGGGCATGTTCCCCCATAACAAAAACTTATCACGTGTTTTAGCAGGCCGTTGCGCTATCCTGGTAGGATTGGATCCATGTGATAATCTAGATAAAAATCCATTTCTTCATCAACGAGTTCAGGGGACTATTGAAAGTTTTCACAGTGAGCATTCCTTTGATTTAGCAACGTTACGCATGGTAGCAGAGCATATCGCAAACCCCGAATTAGCGGCCTTAGCCTTGTCAAGGCTTATTAAACCTGGGGGTAAGGTTATAATCTACACTGTCAACAAGTGGTCGCCAATCACTATTATTTCGCGAATTATTCCTTTTCGATTACATTATCCTATGCTCAAGCTAATAAACCATAACGTAGCGGAAGAGGACGTCTTTCCAACAGCTTATAAGATGAATACCAGAAAACAATTATTGAACTTATTTCAAAAAAGTGGGTTTAAGGAATGCTACTTTGCCTACTTAGATGACAGTCGACTCTTTTATAATTTTAGAACTTTACACCTGTTAGAACTGTTGTTATGGCGACTATTAAAAGCTATTGGAATAAGTTATCCAGAAAATTGCCTGATTGGCATTTATGAGAAAATAGAGCAGTAGTGTTAGATAGTATAAGGGATCTCCAGAAAAATAGTTTACCCATAATCACGGTTTAGTAAAACTGTAGGCAAGATGCCGATATGTAGCCTCACTATTTACGAATAGATGCAAAAGGGGGGCTACAGGATGAGGGCAAAAGATATACCGGTAAGGATAAGATCGATTATCAAAAGTGCAGCGGGTAAGTTAAGTGGTGCTAAGAAGAGAGAGTATATTGCTGAAGTTGCCATTGAGTTTTGTGATGGCAATGCTCGCAAGGCAGAGCGAATATTTGGTTGGGGGAGAGAGACAATCAATAAGGGGATAAGAGAGTTACAGACAGGGATAAAATGCCAAGATGACTATGCTGCTCGTGGTAATAAAAAGACAGAGGAGAAGATACCCCAACTGGCACAGGACATAAGAGAGATTGTTGATCCAAAGAGCCAGGCAGATCCTCGTCTTAAAACCTCCTTTGCCTATACAAGAATCACGGCTAAAGCAGTACGTCAGGCACTGATTGATCAAAAGGGATATAGCGATGATCAACTGCCTTGTGAGAACACCATCGGGGAGATTTTAAACCGCTTGGGGTATCGGCTCAGGCGAGTTCAAAAGGCCAAGCCACTGAAAAAGATCCCACAGACGGATGATATTTTTCAGAATGTTGAGCAGGCCAATCGACAAGCAGATGAGAGCAGTGGAACAAAGAGATTATCAATAGATGTCAAGTCCAAGGTAAATGTTGGAGAATTCTCCAGAAATGGTACATCCAGAGGACAGGAAGCAGAAAAAGCACTAGACCATGATGTGGCACCCGATGCTAAATTGGTACCGGTTGGGATATTGGATGCCTCAGATGATCTTCTGAGCGTAATTTATGGTAATTCACTTGAGACCAGTGACTTGATTGTGGACAGTTTGGAACTGTGGTGGGAAAAAAAATCAAGAGCGCTGTAACTCTATCACAGAATTGGCTATTAATTTGGACAATGGACCCCATCTGCATAGCCATAGGAGCCAATTTATAAAAAGAATGATTGAGTTGGCTGATAAAACAGGGCTCAGAATCCACCTGATCTACTATCCTCCTTACCACAGTAAATATAATCCCATTGAACGATGCTGGGGAGTTTTAGAGACACATTGGAATGGTACCCTATTGGATTCCGTTGACAAAACAATCAAATGGACTGAAACAATGACCTGGAAAGGCTTGCATCCTGCCGTCTATCTGCTTGATAAGGTCTATAAAAAGGGAATGAAGCTGACAAAAAAGGCAATGCAGGTTTACGAAAAAAGATCTCTCTACCGGACACTTTTGAGGTAACAACCGCGAATGAACGCGAACTGAACAAAGAGGACTCGATAGTAAAGGCAAATGAATGCAAATCAAAAGAATTTATTAGCGTCTATTCGTGTGCATTCGCGGTTGATTA
>JBFMAM010000005.1:1394-18222 GCA_040755805.1 Nitrospirota bacterium | reverse complement strand
TGGTGGAGAAAAACGGCCTTGTACTTTATGCCGATAAGGGCATATATAATCTTTCAAACCGAAACTTTACCACAGAAGGCGAGATAAGGGCTAAGGCAAAAGATTACACAATAACAGCCGACTCGATTGATTATGAAGCTTCTTCAGGAGAGATTAAGACAGAAGGGCGGATAAAGATCGAGGGCAAAAGATTCAAAGTCGCTGGAAAAGGCATGAAGGCGAATTCAGAACAAAGGGTTAGGGTATTGAAAGATGTTAAAGCAACCTTTTATAAGTAGTCTTTTTATCTTTGTCATACTATCAACAAATGTCTTTTCTGCCGAAAAAGCCCAACAGATAAAAGGCCCGATAATCATAACTTCAGAGATACTGACGGTGGACAACGAAGCCAACACCGCCCTTTTTGAAAATTCTGTTGTTGCAAGGACAACAGACATGACCATTTATGCCAATAAGATGTTTGTCCACTATAATAAAGATACCGGAAATGTCACAAAGATCGAGGCAACAGGAAGTGTAAAATTAATAATTAAAGGCACACGAACCATAATATCCAATGAAGCGATATACTTTGCTAATGAAAGCAAGGTTATCTTTACTGGTGAACCACGGGCTACAGAGGGTGAAAATGTAGTCACAGGGAGAAAGATGACATACCTTTTAAATGAAGACCGTTTCCTCGTTGAAAACAGTAAGGTCTTCCTGACAAAAAAGAAAGGGCAATAAATGCATCTTCTGGAGGCAAAAGGGCTTTCAAAAACTTATGGCAAAAGGCATGTCGTCAAGGATCTGAACCTTTACATTACCACGGGTGAAATTGTAGGTCTCCTCGGTCCTAACGGCGCAGGCAAGACAACTACCTTCTACATGATAGTAGGGCTTATAAAGCCCGATCAGGGAAGCATCTTCCTTGGTAATGAAGATATAACCAGGCTTCCAATGTACCGAAGGGCAATGATGGGGATAAGCTACTTACCTCAGGAACCATCGATATTCAGGAAACTTACAGTCGAAGATAATCTCAGGGCAGTACTTGAGATAAAAGGACTCAGCAAGGATGCGATTGAGGTTGATGTAGACCGCTTATTAAAGGAGTTTAACCTTATAGAATTTTCGAAAAGGAACGGTTATAAACTCTCCGGAGGCGAGAGGAGGAAGACCGAGATAGCAAGGGCTATCGCTATAAAACCCATGTTCATACTATTTGACGAACCATTTGCAGGTATAGACCCGATTGCGATAATTGAACTCAAAAAGATGCTTAATTATCTTAAAGACAAAGGCCTTGGGATACTGATAACAGACCATAACGTAAGGGATACGCTTTCCATAACAGACAGGGCTTATATCATAAGCAACGGTAATATACTTGAAGAGGGTAGACCTGACAAGATTGTAGCAGATCCGAGGGTCAGAGAGGCATTTCTTGGAGAGGAGTTCATATTTTAATGGCTCTCGAAACCAGGCTTGAGCTTAAATTAGCACAGAAGCTTATACTTACACCCCAGCTTCAGCAAGCAATAAAACTGCTTCAGATGCCCCAGCTTGAGCTTTCCCAGATACTCAATCAGGAGCTTATAGAAAATCCTTTCCTTGAAGAATCTATTGATGAAATAACCACAGAAGAGCTCACGCCAGAGGAAAGAGAGTCTACCGAGATTGAAGAGCCAGAGGAGGATACAAAGACTCCGCTCGACATGTTGATGAAATTCACAGTGGACGAATACTTTGAAGAAAGGGGATGCGATGGAAGAGACCTAGGTTATTTTAATCCGGGGACAGTGACTCCCACATCATTTGACCAGTTTCTAACTAAGGGACCGGACCTCTATGACCATCTCTTATGGCAACTAAGGCTCTCAAATGAGCAGGAAGTTATAAGAAAAGTAGGAGAGATCATAATAGGCAATATTGACGAAAATGGATATCTGAGGGCATCCGTCGAGGAGCTGATGGAAGAAGCAAAGACTGACACGGAAACAGTTAAGAAGGCACTGTGGTTAATACAGAGTTTTGATCCCCCAGGGGTAGGTGCACGAAATATCACAGAATGTCTGCTCTTGCAGCTTAAGACCCTAAACCTCCAAGGCACTCTTATAGAAAAGATAATTATTAACAACATGGATGAACTTGAAAAGAAAAAATATACCTTGATTGCACAGCAGTACAACATGCCCTTGAAAGATGTCATGAATGCTGTAAAGATTATCGAAGGGCTTGAACCCAAACCCGGCGGAAATTTCTTTACCGCAAGTACGAATTATATCGTCCCTGATGTATATGTGCTCAAAACAGAGGAGGGATACCAGATTGTCCTAAATGACGAAGGGCTGCCGAGATTGAGGATTAACAGCCTTTACAGAAAACTCATTAAACAGAAAAATACCTTTCAGAAAGAGGACAAACAATTTATGCTCGAAAAGCTACGTTCTGCAATCGAACTTCTAAAAAGTCTTGACCAGAGGAACAGGACTATACATATAGTAACAGAGAGTATCGTGAATCTTCAGAAAGAGTTTTTTGATAAAAATATAGAATACCTCAAACCTTTAACCCTCAGGGATGTTGCATCAAGACTAAATATGCACGAAAGCACAATAAGCAGGGTTACATCAAACAAATATCTGTCATGTTCACATGGGATCTTCAGCTTCAGGTTTTTCTTTAGCAGCGCACTCCGTGGTAGTATGGGGAACGTCTCATCTACAGCCGTAAAGAATATTATAAAGAAGATTGTGGCAGAAGAAGATTCCAGAATGCCTCTCAGCGACAAGCATATAGTAGAGATGTTAAAAAGCAATGGCATTATAATTGCAAGAAGGACTGTAGCAAAATATAGAGAGGAAATAGGAATTCCGTCACAGATTCAGCGAAGGAAACCTGACTAACCAAAAGGAGAAATTATGAATATCATTGTGACAGGAAGAAATCTCGAAGTTACACCAGCCCTAAAAAAATATGTTGAGGGGAAGATTAAAAAATTTGACCGTTATCTATCAAATATAGCTGAGGCTATCGTTATGCTCAGCATAGAAAAGTACAGACATAAGGTAGAAATCCTGCTTAAGGTCAACGGTGTTCTCATCCAGGCAGAAGGGATTACAGGTGAGATATATTCTTCAATCGATGGGGTAGTTGAAAAACTCAAGAGGCAGGTCAAAAAATACAAAGAGAAACTCGTCTCTCATAGAAAACATGAAGTAAAGACAAGCGAGACTCAGTTAAAGGCTATAGCTGTGGCAGAGACTGGCAGGATTATAAAAAATAAACGATTTGAGCTCAAACCGATGAGCCCGGATGAGGCTGCCATGCAAATGGAACTCCTCGACAAAGAATTCTTTATCTTTACAAACGAGAGTAGCGGAGACATAAACGTTATATACCGCAGAAGAGATGGTAATTTCGGCCTTATAGAACCGATGAAATAACAGATACACGATGCCTGATGCATGATATAAGATGCAAGATACAAGATGACAAATCCCCCTAAATCCCCCTTTACTAAAGGGGGATTTAGGGGGATTACAAATCATGTATCAGACAACATGCATCCTGCATCGTGAATCATGCATCATTTAAGAGTTTGAAGCCAGTTATCGTCATAATCACCGGACTATCAGGCTCAGGCAAGACAGTTGCACTAAGGGCACTTGAAGATTCTGACTTTTTTTGTGTAGATAACCTTCCTATTGCACTTATCGATTCATTTGTTTCAATCATATCCAGAAACAGAGAGATAAAAAAAATAGGGATAGGAATAGACATACGAGAAAAAGGATTTTTATCAGAAGTCAATGATGTACTAAAAAATCTCAGAAATAAATACAGGACAGAAATTCTTTTTCTTGAGGCAGAAAAGGATGTACTTCTGAGGCGATTTAAAGAGACCCGCAGACCTCATCCGCTCGGAGGAAATATTGAAGAAGCCATTCAGATTGAAAAGGAAAGACTCTCTATTCTGAGGGAGACCGCTGACAGAATTGTTGATACATCCTCTTTTTCTCCACATCAGTTGAGACAGCTTGTAACATCTCATTACGGGATACCAAGGGTTAAAAAAGTGATAACGGTTAACCTTATATCCTTTGGCTTTAAGTTTGGCACGCCCCAGAACATTGACCTGCTTTTCGATGTGAGATTTCTCCCCAATCCGAACTTTGTCCCTGAATTAAAGCCACTGAAAGGGACGGATAAAAGAGTTTCTGACTATGTACTAAAGAAATTAGAAGCAAAGTTATTTATCAGAAAGATAAAAGAATTTATGGACTTTCTTATTCCACTATACATCAAAGAAGATAGGTCATACCTGACAATCGGTATTGGTTGTACAGGTGGAAAACATCGTTCTCCTGCTATTGTAGAAAAACTACGAAGTCTCCTTAAAAAACATCCGGTAGACCTGAATATCGTCCACCGAGATATAAGTTGAGATATAGACGAAAAAAATCACTTAATTTAGGTATAATATTGTTTAGGGAGAGGTGGCCGAGTTGGTCGAAGGCAGCCGCCTGCTAAGCGGTTGTGGGAGTAAAATCTCACCCAGGGTTCGAATCCCTGCCTCTCCGCCATTAAGATGCAATGATGAGTGTTAACTTTATGACCCTGAAGGGCAAAGGGAGGTTTGAATGAAAAAAAAGGTATTAGCAGTGACATTGTGTCTTATTTTAGCTATTTCGGTAAGTGCATGTAAGAAGAAGGAAACCAAGCCACCCGTCCCTCAGACGCCCGGACCAATGGCACCGGGACCGATATCACCGGAACAAATGCCACCAGGACAAATGCCACCTGGTCCTATGATGCAGGGTCCGATATCGCCAGAGGAACAGCAGTCTGTTCCAAGACCTGGTATGACAATGCCCAAGGGTAAAACACGGATAGTCGTGCCTGAGGCAGTAAGGGGTAATTGGAGCGCAGTAAAGATTGTTGTTGAAGACAAGATTACAAAGAAAATACAGGAATATGCAGTAAACCTGAATAGCGATTTTACAATTCCGAATTCAAACCTTAATATCCATGTTGGGGAGTTTCTTCCGGACTTTAAGATGGAGGGTCTTGTTCTGACCTCGAGGTCAAATGAGCCGAAAAACCCGGCAGTAGGAATAAGGGTGTTTGAGGGCAATAAACAAATATTCCCCGCGCCTGGGAAACAGTGGGGATGGTTGTGGTCTCACAAAGAACTCCAGACCGCACATCCATTCAATCATCCAAGATATAGCCTTACGTTGAAAGAAGGGGTTTTAAAGAAAGGGCTTACCACAGCCAGCGAATAATCCTTATCCTTCTCTCTCGCTTATCGAGTCTGGTAATACCTTCTTCACGGGTTGCCCTCAAAGCCTCCTTATATTCATCATGGGTGATACCGCGATCTAAAGGTGGGCATTTATAGGCATGGCCGCATGGCCGGTACTGATCCATTATATTCACATAGGTATTTGGTGAGATCTCTTTTACTATAAAACGCATAATCTCTCTTGTCCCTGCTACTCCTCCTGGCATGACTAAGTGTCGCAAGAGAATTCCCCTGAGGGCAATGCCGTTTTCATCCAGGACGAGATCACCAACCTGACGATGCATTTCCTTTAGAGCCTCTCTGGCCCTTTCAGGATAATCCGGTGCCTTCAAATACCTCCGAGCCATCTCAGAATCCCAGAACTTAAAATCAGGCATGTAGATATCAAAGATCCCTTCTAAGAGCTTCAGGCTTTCAACAGCATCGTAGCCACCAGTATTGTAAACAAGAGGTATATTCAAGCCGTCCTCGATGGCATAGGGCAAGGCATCCAGGATTTGAGGAACCACATGGGTTGGGGTAACAAAATTGATGTTATGGCAGCCCTGCCTTTGAAGATGAAGCATCATGCCAGCCAGGGTTTCAGAACTTACCTCACTGCCTTCACCCAGATGGCTGATTTCCCAGTTTTGACAGAAAACACAGAGGAGATTGCAATTGGTCATAAATATGGTTCCAGAACCATTCGTCCCCACTAACGGGTCTTCTTCTCCAAAATGAGGATGGAAGCTCGAGACCACGGCTGACCGGCCAGTACGGCAGATGCCTTTTTCATTCTTCAGCCTATTGACCTCGCACTCCCGAGGGCAGAGACGGCAGTTCTCCAGTATTTTATATGCCTTCTTTATCCTCTCGGCCAGATCTCCTGAACGATGGGTCCCTATGTAAGATGGTATAAACAAAATCCTCCTTCTATTTTACCTCATTAGCCCACATAACTTTTTATTGGAACCCCTATGGACTCCTTACTTAAAAATGAATTCCCTCTCCCCTTTGATTCTCTGACCTATTTTCTTTGTCTTCATCCATCTGAGGGTTCCTCAGCAATCCCAACGACCTTGACAGATATTATCGGTGAATAGCTAATATATTAAAATCTGCTACAGATTGACAAGGGGGCTTGACCGAACCCTGCTTAAGCCTGCCTTGCAAACCCCGCACCACGGGTTTACACCCGTAGCATTTGGGTATTACCCTTCGGGTTTTTATACGCCATTCATCCACGGCTTTACAGCCGTGGCTTTCTGGGGTGCGGGGCAAAGCGAAGAACAAGCTTGGTCTACGGAAGCATCTAAAATTTGGGCTTAATTATCTCGGGCAGAAGATGTCCTGATATCAATTATTACGATTTTATGACGGTAATATGTTACAATGTCAGAAAATCCTCATTGCGCCCATAGCTCAGCTGGATAGAGCGTCGGACTACGAATCCGAAAGTCGGGGGTTCGAATCCTCCTGGGCGCGCCAGTAAAATATTAAGTAATTTTAACTATCGACAATCCCGCCTCTTTAAGCCTATAGATTGTGTGAGGATAAGGGTCACAGGTTTCTTCTTCGAGGAAGTCTTTATACCCCATCTCATTAAGCTTCTTCAACATGGCTGCCTTTTCCTCAGGAGGCATCAGTCTCGGGTCGCTCATGGCTGCCACATGGAAGGATATCTTTTCCTTTATAAGATGTTTAATGGAATTGTAGGGTAGCTCGTAAAAATCACCTTTTGCCCCTGTCCTTCTTTCAAATCCCTCCCGTGTGCCTGCCTTAAGCGATACCCTTACATGGATATTTGTGTATTTAGTTAACTCCTCGACATATCCTTCATCAGCACCGAAAAGTATGCCGTTTGTTTCAAGGATGAATAGATAATCCGTTCCTTTGATCAGGTCAAGGAGGCCAAGGAGATGGTCACGGCAGAGAGTTGGCTCTCCACCTGATATCCTCATCTTTTTCAACCTTTCCCTTTTTGCATTTCTTGAAAGTTGTTCAAAGGCGTCTTCAGGTGAATAGAACCTGCCGAACTTCTCGGGGAAGTCCCTCGAGAAATCGACCCAGCAGAAGATACACCTCAGGCAACAGCCAACAACATAGCCCGTAGATATACCCCCATAGACCCCTGTGCAGTAGAAATCTGTATACCTTCTCATCGAGTCCTTACATACAATACCCTCTGTCCATGCTACAAGTTGTAAAGGATCAAAGGGCTTATGGCCTGGCCTTACATGTCTTAGGTAGTAAATATCCTCCATCATAAAATCACCATCTTCTACAGGTTAAATCATCATCCCTCTGCCTTTTTATTACCCTTGCCAATCTTTTAATCTCTGACGCACAAATTCCTTTAAAAATAACGATGCCTCGCGAATTCCCTCTGTTTGTGGCAACTTTGCAGTAATCCTGTCTATGCAATCTCCTTCTAATAGTAATCTAAGGGAAGGTTTGAAATTCAAGTCATATATCCATGATAGTTGTAAAAGTTTAAAATCATTCAATGTCTTTATTTTCGAAAGAGATACGATTTGCTTTTTATAGAGACAAGAGAGGACATCCTTTGAATATTCAGGCATATCTGGCAATCCGAGACCTACTGCAGATGCCCTGTTTTCTTCAGGACCTTCGTAATATTCTATAAATACACGCCATACATCCAGTTTATCCGCATCCCGTATTAATTTTAAGAAAAACACTGTATCATGTTCCTGTATATTCGGTATTGAAAAGGCATTATGAAATTTTACCGCCTTAATAATTAGTTCTTGTTCATCATCAGGAAGATTCTGAAGAATCTTTTCTTCAAGGAGTGTCTGTGCTCCAAGAAGCCCATGATTGACCGAGATGCTATCTCTGAATGTTCTATATCTTGCATACTGAGGGAATCTTCCTGTATCGTGGAAAAGGGCTACTGTCTCAGCTAAAATTAGCCGATCATCGTTGAGTGACAATCCTTTGGCTATCTCGATTATATTCTTACATACATTGAAGGTATGTTGTTCTTTAAGATAGATATTCTTCTGATATTCAATATCGGATGAATAGAAAGATTTACAGTAGTCGGAGAACCACTTTTTGAAAAAAATTAAATCATCCTGTTTCATTTTCGATTGGTCTTTATTGTAGCGATAGTTATGAGGAATAACAAGAAAAAGTATTTCTATGATAAACACAGAACTGTTTGAATTTTTTAAAATATTTTTCCCTTATAAAGCGTTGTTGTCATACGTCCATCTCCGTGCCTCTGTGTCTCTGTGGTTAATTGTATTGTTCAGTTTGATAAGGCGGGGCTTTCTTGGGTGCGGGGTAAAAAATTTGGGAAGGCAATGCGTTTGATTGACAATCAACAGAGAAAATTGTTTAAATGAGAATAGTCTATAAATAATAGTGATTAATGAATAGAAAAGACGATATCTGCTTTATGAGGCTGGCACTTGAAGAAGCTGGCCTCGCTTTTATTGAAGGAGAAATCCCTGTTGGAGCAGTACTTGTAGAGAACAGAGAAGTTGTTGCAAAGGTACACAATCAGCGGGAGGCTTCAAGAGACCCAACAGGACATGCTGAGATTATTGCCCTGAGGATCGGCGCAGATAGGAGTAATAACTGGCGACTAACAAACGCAACGCTTTATGTGACAAAAGAGCCATGTATTATGTGTGCAGGTGCAATGTTAAATGCGAGACTTAGCAGGCTTGTATATGGATGTAAGGATGAAAAAGGTGGAGCAGTTGGTAGTCTCTATAACCTGCTTTCAGACAGAAGACTTAACCATCAGGTAGAGGTTGTATCAGGCGTCCTCGAGGAAGAGTGTGCAAGAATATTAAA
This sequence comes from Nitrospirota bacterium, assembly GCA_040755805.1. GTDB lineage: Bacteria > Nitrospirota > Thermodesulfovibrionia > Thermodesulfovibrionales > SM23-35 > JBFMAM01. The sequence continues at coordinate 9,122 of JBFMAM010000005.1, read as the reverse complement.
GAGATTTTTCCAGGAACGCAGATAACTTTTCGCTGACCTGCATTCCTTAATTAACCCTGTTATTGCAATAATCTATATGCCTGAAACTCCTGTTATGGCTAAAATATAGTGTTTGAAGTCAGTCAGACATTTATTCATGGATGTCACTAAAAGTGAAGTCCTCTGATAACGAACAAAACTTGAATAAATGCTTGATGTATCTATATTTAGTCTGTATGATTAAATAAATTTATGCAATAACAGGGTTAATTCTCAAATCCAGATATAAAGTGCAAAGATACTTGACAGAAGAAAGACAAAAAGACCAGCCGATCAAAAGAGATAATAGCATCATCCTTTCTTTTGACCTATCGCTAACTTTTTGTTTTCCATAAGTTCTTATCTCTCCCTACATTTTCCTGTAACTATGTTTTTAAAGCAACCTCAACTTATAAAGGTATTAATGAATAGCTCTTAAGACTTTTTGTTATACTGTATAGTAACTTTATTTTGCTACAATGAAACAGTAAAATATTTTACCCCGCATCCCAGAAAGCACCGCCTTTTAGGCGGGGTAGAAATATATAGCGAGAGTGGGGTGCGGGGCTTACAACATTCGATTTTTAAGGCAAAATTATGGAGAGGTGCCAGAGTGGTTGAATGGGGCGGTCTCGAAAACCGTTGTGGGGGTAACTTCACCCAGGGTTCGAATCCCTGCCTCTCCGCCATTTAACCTAAAGACCCATCTAAGAAACTTAATTATGCTCTTTGAATTTACCCCGCACCCCAGAAAGCACCGCCTTTTAGGCGAGATAAAAAATATATAGCAAGGGCTTGCCCCGTTAGAAACAACTCTTCTAACGGGGTGAAGGTTTAAAGCCCCACCTGCGCAGTCGTTGCACCCCGCGAAAGTGGGGTGCGGGGTTTAGACTATCTTCCCACCGAAAGTCTTTCTATTAGTGGAAAGGGCAGACCTTCCTTTCTCATCTTTTTTTGCACAGTCTCAATGTCGTATGGAACCTTAATTATCTCTATTTTCTCATCATCAATAATTACATAGCATGCCCTCGGGTCTCCATCGCGAGGCTGCCCAACACTTCCAGCGTTTATTATATATCTTGCACTTTTTCCTATACGTGCTGCTTCCTTACATGTGACAAGCTCACCTGATGAGAGCCTCTCTATAATAAACGGCTGATGGCTATGCCCGAGGAAACAGAATTTATTATCAAAATAATGAAAATTTATCTCTGCATCCCAGAGTGTTAGTAGATAATGCCACTCCTCAGGTTCCTTTGGAGTCGAATGTACGAGAAAGATACTACCATTTCTGATCTCTTTTTTTACGGGGAATGACTTAAGTATTTTTCTATTCTCTTCCGTGAGGACACCCCTTGTCCACTCTATAGCTTCCCTTGCATATTCATTAAAATATGCGATATCTGTTAGTCCGAGTACTCCCCAGTCATGGTTACCTGCGAGGAGGATTTTACACCTATCTACAAGAAGCTCTATACATTTATTCGGGTTAGGGCCGTATCCTACTGCATCCCCAAGGAATACTATATTCTCTATCTTCCTTTGACCCACATCTTTCAGCACAGCCTTAAGAGCCTCAAGGTTCGAATGGACATCGGAAAGCACGGCATAACGCATCAGACTTTACCCATCAGTTGCATTCAATTACAATTATTGACAGGGCAGATGTGCTGAAAAAGGCCTGCCAGCGACACCTTATAGCCCTCAAGTCTGGCCAGCCAGCCTTCTTGCGGAATACACTGAACGTGAAATGTACAGTCATGTGTATCAAGATTAAATCTTGTCGCTTTGCTGGGGTTTTTCAGCATGTCTGCCCTGATTTTTATGCAACATTAAGGTTTACCCACCTCTTTCGAAAGACGGTCAAGGACACCGTTTATAAAAGGAGCAGCATCTACTGAAGAGAATTTTTTTGCTATCTCTATTGCCTCGTTTATCGTAACAGCAGATGGGATATCCTTCCTGTAAAGTATTTCATAAGCAGCAAACCTCAGTATATTCCTGTCAACTGCTGACATCCTCTCTAATAACCAGTTTTTTGCAACCTTCTCAATCATCGAGTCTATCTCGTCAAGCCTGTTTATAGTGCCCCAGACAAGCTCCTCCGCAAACTCCTTAACATCTGCACCCTCTTTTTTATCTGACCAGAATTCTTCGAGGTATTTGACATCAATCTTTTTCCCTGTAAAATCTATCTGGAATAGTATCTGCAATGCATACTCTCTTGCCTTGCGACGCCTCATTATTTAGTAGACAGTAGTTGGTAGACAGTAAACAGAGACTATCAAAAATTTTTCTCCCTGAATACTGTTTGCTGTTTACTGTATGCTGGTATCATAACTTCTTGAGGAGTTGGGCCATTTCGATGGCTGTTATTGCAGCATCCCATCCCTTGTTACCACTCTTTGTGCCAGCCCTTTCAACAGCCTGTTCTATAGTATCTGAAGTTATGATGCCAAAGGCTATAGGTAAGCCGGTCTCCATCGATGCTGATGCAATACCTTTTGATACCTCAGCAGCAATATATTCAAAATGTGGTGTTGCACCTCTTATAATTGTCCCGAGACATATTACTGCGTTATATGTCCCTTTCAATGCTATCTTTTTGGCAACCATCGGGATCTCAAAAGAGCCTGGAACCCTGACAATGTCTATATCCTCTTCTTTTGCCCCATGCCTTAAGAGTGCATCGAGAGCACCATCGAGCAATTTGCCTGTAATAAAATCATTAAACCTGCTGACAACTATACCAAATCTTAACCCCTTAGCCTGAAGCTCACCCTCAATGATCTTCATAATATGCCTCCCTATTTATACCAGGCTGTTCAATAATTCGCAATCCCTTGAAAGTCAAGGAATTGAAAGGATTTCAAAATTTCTTTTACCGTAATCAAAAACACAATTTGTAGGGCAACCCTTTAGGGCTGCTTCTAAATGCAGGGCTAAAGCCCTGCCCTACATAGTTATTTATTGAAAAGCCTCTATACATTATTCAAGATATGCCCCAGCTTCTTCTTCTTAGTTTTGAGATAGGTTATATTCTTTTCATGTGGATTTACCTCTATGGGAACCCTCTCCACCACCTTAAGACCATACCCTTCAAGTCCGACAATCTTCTTTGGATTGTTCGTCATAAGCCTCATCTTCCTCACGCCGAGGTCGACAAGTATCTGTGCACCTATGCCATAGTCTCTAAGGTCAGGCTTAAAACCAAGCTTGATGTTAGCCTCAACTGTGTCAAGACCTTTGTCTTGAAGTTCGTATGCCTTCAGTTTATTTATAAGGCCGATACCCCTGCCTTCCTGTTTCATATAAAGAATAACCCCCTTACCTTCTCTTTTAACCATCTCCATTGCCTTGTGTAGCTGCTCTCCGCAATCACATCTCTTTGAACCAAAGATATCTCCTGTGAAGCATTGGGAATGTACCCTGACAAGTACCTCGTCTTCTGGCTTGATCTCTCCCTTAACCAGGGCAATATGGATATTGTTATCTACTTCATTTGTATAGGCGATGGCATTGAACTCACCACCGTACTCGGTTGGCAGTTTTACAGTTGCAAACCTTTTTACAAATAACTCTGTCCTCATCCTGTATTTGATAAGGTCCTTTATCGTGACTATCTTGAGATTGTGTTTTCTTGCAAATTCCATAAGCTCTGGGACCCTCGCCATTGTTCCATCATCATTCATTATTTCACAGATAACACCTGCTGGATAAAGCCTTGCATGCCTTGCTAAATCAACAGATCCCTCTGTCTGTCCTGCCCTCTGTAGCACACCACCTGGCCTTGCCTTCAGAGGAAAAACATGACCGGGTCTTGCGAGGTCTTCTGATTTTGTCTTCGGGTCAATAGCAGTCTGTATTGTCTTTGCCCTGTCTGCCGCTGAGATACCTGTTGTGACCCCCCTTTTCGCCTCTATCGAGACTGTAAAGGCAGTGCCAAAAGGTGAGGTATTGTCATCTGTCATCATCGGGAGTTTTAGTTCTTCTACGCGCTCTGGTGTTAGTGAAAGGCAGATTAGTCCTCTTCCGTACCTCGCCATGAAATTAATCGCCTCTGGTGTCACCTTCTCTGCTGCCATGCAGAGATCGCCTTCATTTTCTCTATCCTCATCATCAACGAGGATCACCATTTTGCCTTTCGCTATATCATTTATGGCTTCGTCAATTGCATTGAATTTATACTTCTCCATCTTATCTACTCCTTAATCACAAATAAGCAAGGCCTAACTCTACCAACAAATTTCAAATAACCAAACGCCAATAATCAATCCGCCTCAGGCGGACCAAATAAGCTCCAATTGCCGATAAATACTCGTCTCTCGGTTACGGTAACGAAGCTCGTTTCGTCTGTCGGTTAAGTTATTCGTCCGCCTAAGGCGGAAGACGTAACCCATAGACGTTTTACGATACGGGCCCTGTTAGATAGTAATTATTATCTAACAGGGCGGGCCTCATAACCGTTTAACGTCGTACCATACCCTTCAACTTAATCAAACTAAAAAAACGATGTTTGGTCATTGGTTATTTTTTAGTTTAACTCATAATATTACAACATTTCGTCAAGAGCCCTTTATAAATCCTCCTTCCATCAGGGTTTTCATTAGACCTTGATTTTTTTTCTCCAACCTAAGAAATCTTGCAACATATTTCCCTATAATATCCACCTCGATATTTACAGTATCACCAGGGCCTTTAAATCCCATAGTCGTGAGTCTTGCTGTATGAGGGATAATCACTACTGTAAAACCGTTCTTCAGTATATTAACAACTGTGAGGCTTATTCCATCTACGGCAACTGAACCTTTCTCGACCAAGAAATCAATAATATCCTTAGGTGCCTCTATCTCTATCTCAAAGGTATCCCCCATATCTCTCTTTGACCTTATCTTACCTATATCATCCACATGTCCTGAAACAAAATGTCCGCCGAGCTTTGAATCAAGCCGAAGGGAAGGCTCAAGGTTCACACGGTCACCAGGTTTCAACTGACCGAGGTTTGTAGACCTCAGGGTTTCATCAGAAAGATCAAATCTCATGATGACACCCTTTATCTGGACTGCTGTGAGACATACACCATTGACAGAGATACTGTCACCTATCCTCGCATCTTTTATAATATCTCCTGCCCTGATGGAAAGCTGAAGAATGCCTCCCTTCCTCTGTACCCCGGTTACTCCGCCCATCTCCACTATAATACCAGTGAACATCTCGCTCCCTTAATCTATAACTAAATGGGTAGGGGCGACTTGAGGATCTTCGGCTCCCGATCCCTCGATCAATGCACTAACCTCCCCATTCTGTTAATCCTGAGCCATTTCTTGGCATCCCACGACCAGTAGATAATAAGTGCCTTACCCTTTATATCTTTTATATCAACAAAACCCCAGTATCTGCTATCATAACTCTGGTCTCGATTATCTCCCATTACAAAAACCTTTCCTTTCGGCACGATTAATGGTCCAAAGTTGTCTCTCGGGTTATTTCCCCCTGGTATGGTATAGCTATCAGAATGATGCACATAGGGTTCTATAACTGCCTTTCTGTTCACATAAACTGTTTTGTCCCTCGACTCCAGAATATCATCCTCCTTAGCAATAACCCTCTTTATAAAATCCCTCTTAGGGTCCTCAGGATACTTAAAGACTATTATATCCCCTCTTTCTGGTTTCTTAAATACTAAAAATCTTTTATCAGAAAAGGGAATCTTTGTGCCATATAAAAACTTATTGACAAGTATATGGTCACCTATAAGGAGTGTAGGAATCATCGAACCGGAGGGGATCTTAAATGCCTGTATTATATATGCCCTTATCACAAGTGCAAGGAGCAGGGCTGTAATTATAGCCTCTGCATATTCCCTTATCAGTCTTTTTTTATCTTTTTTCATTCCACCCTATCAAAGACAAGTCCTGCTGAGCCAATAATCCCTGCATCATCCCTGAGTAAAGAAGGTATGAACTTCACTGTATCAAACAGCCCCTTAAATGCCCTTCTCGATGCCTCCTTTATAGCTTCCTGGATGTATATACTCCAGGCCCCTGTAAGGCCACCTGTGAAGATGACCGCTTCAGGACTCATCAGGTTAATAATATTTGCAATTCCAATCCCGAGACATCTTCCTGCATCCTTCAGTATCTCCCTCGAAAGGCTGTCGCCATCAAGTGCCGTCCTATAAATGTCCTCTGTTGTGAGTTTGTAGAAGTTTCCACCGCTGCATTCCCTTAATAGACTATCTCTGCCTTTTTCGAGAGCAGATACCGCTTTTGATAATATTGCCCTCGCAGATGCATAGGATTCGAGACAGCCAGAATTGCCACATGGGCATTTTTCACCATCTGCATTTATGGTTATATGACCAACCTCTGCAGAGACACTGAGAAGTCTTTTGTCGTATATTATACCACCACCTATACCCGTGCCGAGGGTGAAAAGGACAAAGTTTGAGAACCCCTTTCCCGCACCAACCCATTTTTCGCCAAGTGCAGCAGTATTTGCATCGTTCTCAATGAATACAGGTACTGCGAATCTCTCTCTTATTTCATTTACAAGGTTAATTCCTTCTACAACAGGAAGATTCGGTGAAATTAATATCCTACCACCTTCCCTGTCAACAAGTCCTGCTATACCAAGACAAATTCCTGCAACCCCGTCAGAAAAAAGGTTACCTATTGTCTTAAATATAGAGTCAAGTATCTCTTTGGATGTTGGTTCCTTTATCTTTCTGATAATCTCACCATCCCTGGAGACCAGACCAACTCTCAGATTTGTACCACCTATGTCAATACCTATTGCATATTTCTTTTGAATATCTCTCATCTGAAAAACCTTGTCATAAAATTCTGATATCGTTCGACTAAGCCTTCGGCCCGAGCTCAGGCCGAGGGCTCACGACGAAGTCTAAATCCTGAACAAATTCCAATTTAGAATTTTTTATCCTCCTTGTAGACCTCTATTGCTATCTCAGGGCACATCTGTGCACAAATGGTACAACCTGTACATCTATCCATATGTTCTGGATGTGCAGGGAAAAAGCCTTTTTTGTTGAATCTATCCTCGATAACTATAACATCGAGAGGACAAGCATCTACACAATAGGCACAGCCCTTACAAAGTTCTCTGTCTATTACGATCATCCCTTTCATTTCATTAATCCGTAATGTCACCCTGCCCTGAACCCTGGCCTGACGCCAGGACAGGCTTAATTCAGGGTATTTCAGGGTCTTAAAATCTACTGTTATTAGATGCTGAAACGAGTTCAGCATAACAAATAAGTAATACTTGAAAATAGATCAGGTATCTCGGTACGAGTCGATTCCGACCTGCCTGATATTTACATTCATCCGAGGCAACCCTGTATTAAATACGGGGCTTGGCTATTTTTATACTTTTTCCTCTCTCGAATATGGGCCATCCTCAAGGGTCATTGACCCGAAAATACTAAGAAGACTATAAGTTCGATTTCCTGTCATTCCGGCTTGTCCGGAATCTTTCTTTTGCTTTCCAGCTTCTTTCCGAAAAAATCTATTATACACTAAATTGAGATAAACATGCTTCATTTATTACTCTCCAGTAATTCCCGCGCATGTCTTAGAGACACCTCAGTTATTTTACCACTCAGCATCCGCGCTATCTCATCCAGTCTTTCTCTACCAGAGAGCTCTTTCACCTCTACATATACCCTTTCATCCCTCTGTCCCTTCTCTA
>JBFMAM010000005.1:0-1384 GCA_040755805.1 Nitrospirota bacterium | reverse complement strand
CTCTATCTTCAGATGGAAATCTCCCATAGAGGCTATCTGGGGAAGATGAGTTGTGCAGAGTACCTGGTGTTTATTAGATACCCTCTTGAGTTTCTTACCCACGCCTTCTGCAGTCTTTCCTCCAATGCCTGCATCAACTTCATCAAATATAAGAATGGGTATATTGTCAACATCTGCAAGGATACCCTTTAGAGCGAGCATAATCCTCGATAGCTCACCTCCAGATGCGATTTTTGTAAGCGGCTTTGGAGGTTCCCCGGGGTTTGCAGAGAAAAGAAACTCTACCTTATCAAGGCCATGATATGTGATGGCTTCCTGCCTTATATCTATCTTGAACTCAGCATTACTGAATGCAAGCTCTTTTAGTTCAACAACTGCCTCTTTTTCTCCTGCTCTGATTGAGTCTGACTGTGCCCTACTACCGAGGGCGAGGCTTAGGGCATCCACTATTATAGATTTCCCGGCACCTGTCTCACCAGTGAGCACATTAAGTCCAGACTCAAACCCGACTGTCAGGTCATCAATAATGGCAAAATTCTTGATTCTGAGCTCCCTTAGCATTCACGAATTATCTTAAAAATACAATGAACCACAGAGGTCACAGAGAAATATTTTCTATTTAAAACTATTGTACTTTAGCAAATTCTACGTTCTAAACTGTCTTCCCGAACTTGTTTCGGTCCCGAATCAAGTTCGGGAAGACCCTAAAACAAGTTCAGGGTGACAATTTTGATGATGCTCTGCGTAATTCGGGTTAAAATTATTTCTATTTTTTCTCTGTGCCTTCTGTGTTCTCCGTGGTTAAAATTCTGGTTAATATTTTACGACAAACCCCTCCTGATCACCTATGAATGTTTCCCACTTTACCTCTATATTTGTAACCCTTGCACCAGGTGGGCCATTGTAGCATTCTTTAATAGCATTTTCGATAAGCACTTTTTTACCTTCAAATACTGCCTCGACCCTGCCATCATAGAGATTTCTTACCCAGCCTTTCAGGCCTAACATATATGCAAGGTCTCTCGTAAAGGCTCTGTAAAAAACCCCCTGTACTCTACCCTCGATTAATAAATGAGCCCTCGCCTCTTCCATTTCGAAAAATTATACCATGTAGCATAAAAATATGACTAATCCTTTAACTGGTGTTATAATCTTAATCGTGAATACCTCCTTTCTGAACAAGATTTTTTACAATAACCCTAAGGGGGTATTCAGAGCAATATTTTTTGCTAAACCACAGTAATATCTATTATAAATGGATCATCTCCAAAAAAGTTGGTAAGATCATGAGGATTCAAGGGGTCAAGGAGTCAAGGATTCGAGGGAAATGCTCAAGAATTACAAAGACTTAAAAGTTTGGCAAAGGTCTTATCAACTATGTTTA
>JBFMAM010000004.1:0-18575 GCA_040755805.1 Nitrospirota bacterium | reverse complement strand
GGGCCTGCAACCCATCGGGTAGTGGCATCCCGAAAGCTTTCGGGACTGACCTGCCAGAATAAAGACGAAGAGCCGTGCAATGTAGGTTATAATAAGCCGTGACCAAAAAATCTATCATTTCATTATTTATCTCTACCGCGATTTTTATCATTACAATAACCCTTTATTATCTCGGCACCCTTGAGAGATTGGATCTCTTTATTTATGATGCGAAGACAAAGCTATTGCGCTCTGATAAAGAGGCATCAAAAAAAATAAAGGTCATCCTCATTGACGAGGCATCCCTTAAGGCTTTGGAAGGGATTGCTGGAAGATGGCCCTGGCCAAGAGCGATATGGGCTGATCTACTTGAATTTCTTTCTATTGGAGGCGCAAAGGCTGTACTATTTGACATCCTGTTTACAGAGAGACAGGGTGGCATTCATGACAGTGCCCTCGTGGAAGCGACGAAGGCCTCAAAGAATGTTTATCACAGTATGATGATTTTGAGGGAGCCAGAATCTGAGGAATATAAATTTGAACTTGGTAGACCCATGCCTGAGGATTTTGTAAGTAGATTTTCTTTTAAAAAAGTTCAGGGTTCATTTCGTATCAAGCCTGGTACAGAAAATAACAACTATAATATCCCATTTACTGATCTTTATAGAGTTTCAAAAGGTATTGGTGTGGTTGAGTTTACACCTGATAATAATGGCGCATTCAGAAGGACAAAACCTTTAAGGGAATATAAAGGTAAGTATTATCCTGTGCTTGGCATAGCTCCATTTATAGATGATAACACCAGGGTTATTATTAACAAGGACTCTATTGCTATAAACGATCGAATACTGCCTATTGATAAAAAAGGCAATTACCCTATTAATATGTATGGAAAGGTGGATGCCTACTCCATAGGCGGGATATTTGCATCGATGCAGAGACTCAAAAAGGGTGAGGTTGAAGACCTTATAATAAATCCTGAGGAATTTAAAGATAGCATTGTATTCGTTGGTGCAAGTGCAGTTGGTGTTGAGGACCTAAAGCCCACACCCATTGAAACAAGAACACCAGGTGTATTACTTCATACATCCTTAGCAAGTAATTATCTAATGAATGATTTTCTCAAGCCACCAAATAAGACATTTACAGTCTTTTCAGTTCTTATCGGAGCATTTCTTACAACTCATGTAGTGCTTTTTTCAAGGAGGTTTCTGATAAAGGTAGCATTTCCAATTGGTATGCTTAGCCTTTATATTGCTTACTCTATTGTTGCCTTTATGATGAACTCTGTTTTTGAGGTCATTCCTTTTGTCTTTTCTACGCTTACAGGTAGTTTTATATCTTTTGGATACCTGACCTTTACAGAGGCGATGGAGAGGCGAAAGGTATCACAACTCTTTACCCAATATGTCTCAAAGGAAGTGCTTGATGAAATATTACGCCACCGCAAGGATTACCTGAAGGCAGGTGCTGGTTTAAAGGTAGAGATAACAGTACTATTTTCTGATATCAGGGGGTTTACAACATTTTCAGAGAGCACACCACCTGAGAGGGTAGTTGAGATGTTAAATTGTTATTTTTCTCAGATGGCAGAAATTATCCTTAAATACAATGGCACCCTCGACAAATACATTGGTGATGCGGTAATGGCATTCTGGGGTGCACCCATGCCTATTGATGATCATTCAGAAAGAGCAGTATTAGCAGCAATAGAGATGCTCAATGCCCTCGATGAGGTTAATAAAACCCTTAAGAGCAAAGGATATGATTTTGAACTAAGGATAGGCATTGGAGTAAACACAGGTATTGCAACAATTGGAAATATTGGTTCTGAAAAGAAACTGAACTATACTGTAGTAGGTGATACAGTGAACCTTGCATCAAGGCTGGAGGGGTTGACAAAAGAATTTAACAGTAATCTAATAATTTCAGAATATACATATGAGAGGATTAAGGATAAAATAACATGCAAGTCTCTCGGAAATATTAAGGTGAAAGGAAGGGAAAAACCAGTAGAGATATATACACCTGATAACCAAAATAACCAATGACCAAACAAAATGAGCAATTAGCAATTATCAATGCAAAATTATCAATGAATAATCCTGCGGCAAGACCACAGGGTATCAAAAAACTTGTAAATACCCTTTCCTTTGTCATTCCTGCGGAAGCAGGAATCCAGAGGAAGAAGGACTGGATTCCGCATCCCCCGATTAAAGACTTCGAGGGCAGGCAAGTGCAGAATGACAGAAATAAGGAAACCCTGCAGCAAGACTACAGGGAATAACAAGTTTAAATTGATAATTGCTCATTGGTAATTTTAACTTGAGATTCTGCTGTTTGGTTATTGGTGGTTTGATTATTGGTTATTAGAACTTATAGGGAGGTGTCTTATGGCAAGAAGGATTTCGCTATTAACAATACCTTTTCTGATACTTTTGTGTTGCACATCGCTCATCGCACAGGATGTTTATTATGTGCAGAGCCTGAAGGCAAAGGTCATGTCGACCCCATCATTTAAATCAGAGGTTTTAGGAGAGGTCAGCAAGGGCTATAGGTTTGTCTCAACAGGTAAGGAGGGTAATTGGGTAAAGGTGAGATACAATTCAAAGGATGGTTATGTCTCTGCCCTCTTACTCTCAAACCATCCTCCGATTGAGAGACAGGCCCTTATAACAGGTGAAGAGTCTGAGATAAAAGAGAGCGTGCGGCGCCGTGTATCTACCTTTGCAAGCGCTGCTGCTGCAAGGGGACTTACCCAAGAAGACCGAAAGAGATTGAGCAGGGAGGAGGAGGCTGATTATGAATCGCTTGAGGAGATAGAGTCCTTTTCTCTGAGCACAGAAGAGATTATTAGATTCATGGAGGAAAGTAAGAAATGAGACTATTAAACGGGTTACAAATAATAAATCCCCCCAGTCCCCCTTTATGTAATCCCCCTTTGTCCCCCTTTAGTAAAGGGGGATATAGGGGGATTTTTGGAGGATTATTTTTATTATTATTCACTATCTTTAACCTTGTATTTTCTCTACCCCCTTCTTCTGCAGAACAGAATTGGAGACAGAGGGTATCAGCAGCAGTAGAAAAGGTTAGTAAAGAAGATATTACAGAAGAGGTCATATTTGGCAGGGAGATTGCTGCAAGAATACTCGGTAAGTATAGCCTCTATAATAATCCTCAACTTATGAGGTATGTGAATCTTGTTGGAAACTCAATTGCCCTGAATACTAATAGACCCGAGATAGAATTCCATTTTGCTGTCCTTGACACGGCTGAGATAAATGCCTATGCAGCGCCAGGTGGATATGTGTTTGTGACCAGGGGTGCACTCGCCAGGATGCAGGATGAATCAGAGCTGGCAGGTGTGCTTGCGCATGAGATAGCACATATCACTGAAAGGCACATTGTAAAAGAACTTAACATACGTGCCACAGAGGAATCACCAGTTTCGGGTCTTGCAAGGGCCATAGGTGGAGCAGGCTATGAGGCAGCAAAGGTTGCCTTTTATCAGGCAATTAACAAGGCTATGGATATACTCTTTAAGGATGGCTACAAAAGAGAGGACGAGATTCAGGCAGACAAGACCGCGGTGTTATTTTGTGCACTCTCAGGTTATGATTCATCAGGGCTTGTGAGGTATTTCGAAAGGCTCAACAGCATTAAAGGAAAACAAACCGAAGTGCTTGACAGGACACATCCAGCTTATGATTCGAGACTTAGCTGGCTTAAGGAGACAATAAGTAAAGAAGGTGTGGATACCGCAAGGGCTAAGACCAATAAAGAAAGGTTCTCAGAGACAATGAAAGGGGTAAGGATTAGGGATTAAGTAGTCGTCTTAACGTAGATGAATATATATTTCTTAGAAGAAAATAGACGAGGCATCTTGCCTCGGATAAATGCAAACCCCCTGAATCAAGTTCAGAATGACACTTCCAGGGTTCTGGGTGACAAAAAAGATTTTGCAAGAGCATTTATTAAATCGTAGAAGGTAAAAATGTTCTTAAAATCCTTAGGGGCAATTTTACTGGTTATCAGTTTTATTGTGCTTCCCTATAATACCTCCTTCGCTGATGAATACCATTACACTAATATCCTCGTAGGTGACAGGGCATCGGGTATGGGTGGTGCATATACAGCAGTTTCTGACGACCCGACAGGGATGTATTACAACCCCGCAGGTATCGTATATTCAACGATGAGGAATCTCTCTGCAAGTGTCAATGCATATTACAATCTTAAAAAGAAATATAAGGGTGTTATTGGTGGTCGAGGATGGGAAAGAACATCTTCAGCGCTGTTACCGAACTACTTTGGCATAATACAGCCTCTCGGCATGTTCAAGATTGGTTTTTCCTATGCAGTACCTGATTCAATACTGGAGGACCAGGACCAGACATTTTATGATCTGCCATCAACCGTTCCTGGCACTACGGTCTCAAGATATATAATCAACTTTAACAATGAAGACAATACGTACAATTTTGGACCATCCATTGCCAAGGAAATTGCAAAGGACTTCTCAGCAGGTATTACCCTTTATGTCCACCAGAGGAAGGCACAAATAATACTCAATCAACTTGTAAATCTGAGCGATGATAGATATGAGTGGACCAATGAATACCTCGAGACGAATGAATGGGGACTAAGGCCTGTCCTCGGGTTTATGTGGTCGCCTATGGAGAAGATTTCTCTCGGTATCACGGTATCAAAAACTATACTCTTTGACTCTGATACAACAAGGCAATATATATATAAAGGCATTGATTACGGTGGAAATGATATTGACAGGGTAGCCTTCAGCACAGATACAAAGAAAAAATATCCATTACAGGTCAGCACAGGCATTGCATATTTTCCATCGCCACGGATATTAATTGCAGGTGATGTTACATATTATTTAAAGGTTGATGACTCCACTTTCGGGGATAGAGAATCAGTACTTAATGCAGCGATCGGAACAGAATACTATTTAAGTAGAAATTGGGCTATGAGAGCAGGCATTTTTACAAATATGGCAAATACACCGGAGATAAAGACTGGTATCTCTGATCAACCTGAGCATATAGACCTATATGGAGGAAGTTTAAGCCTCAGCCGATTTACAAAAAACACATCAGTAACAGCAGGTGGTAGCATGAGCTACGGTACTGGCAAGGCACAGGTAAAGAAGGGCTACGAGACTCAGGATGCAGAGGCACTTGCCTGGACAATATTTATATCATCCTCTTATTCATATTAAACCCAAATTATGCAAGGATTATTACAAAGCCCTCGCAGCCGCAGCCCTGAATCCCGACCTGTCGTCAGGATAGGTTTAATTCAGGATAGCCTGCGTTTTAAATCGCATAAAAGGTGAATTACTAATGAGGTCATAAGTAAGGACACATCATTATCTGTTTCTGTCATGCCCGAAGTCCTTAATCGGGCATCCAGTTCCTTTGTGCAGGCTGGATTCCCGCTGGAGTTTACCCCGTACAGCGATACGGGGCGGGAATCAACATGAGCCATTGGCTCACAAAGAAACATGAAAATACCATCCTTTCCCCCTCTCCCCTAACCCCTTCCGCCTAAGGCGGACCAAAGAGGGATATTTTCGGGTCAATGACGAAGAGTGTGGTTTTACTTATAAACTTCTTAGTAACAGTTGTTTAAATCCACGCTCCGCCTTAGGCGGACTAAAGGTTGCGGCTACACCCTTGTGAAATTAGAGTTAAACATTTCCAAATGACATTTTCATTGTTTTTTTGTGTCTTTAAAAATGTGATTTAAATTACATCTTTCCTCTCTTATTTCCTTTATTCTGCAACTGATGGGTAAACTTAACACTTAATTTTTCAAAAAAGGAGGGAGTATGAAAGCAAAAAGACTTCTACTTTTAACCGTAATGCTTCTCTCAGTCTTTAGCCTGATACTTGTAGGCTGTGGAGGTGGTGGTGGCACTACCACTACAACTACAACTGAAACATCGGCCTTAAAGGTGGCTGAGAAGGTAAGCGTCGTTGATGCACAACTGTCATCTCTTCCGGCAAGTAAGGGAATGCTAAGGAAAGGCCTCTCCACTTCAGACATCCCTGCCAATTCAGATTATTTCAATGATGAACAGGTTGTTTTTGTTGAGGAGCGTTCTGCAGAGGCATTCGACATAGTTAATGAGATATTGTGTTCGATAGCACAGAGCAAATATGATGATATGCTTAACAAGGGAGCTTATAAGGCACAGATTGATATGAATAAATGCACCAGCGGAAATGACAGTGCATCAAGTGCAGGTCAAAGTTCCCAGAATCAATCATCTGCTTCTACAATGCCTGACTATGAGATGTGGACAATGGAATCCTCAAGGGTTGATAATAACTCACCTCATATTGTTAAGGTCTGGGTACATGAAGAGGCTGGAGAGTATGAACCGGCAAAGGTAATCTTTGTCAAAGCTACTATAACAGAAGGAAAGAGTTCTACAAATCCATACGGCATCTTTACAATGAACTTTAAGGCACATCCTGTAAATAATGATGGAACTCCAAACACAAGTACTACTATGTTCAAGGGCCTTTTGAAAGCAGAAAAGGATGCTACTACAGGAAAGGTGTTACTAAAATTTGCTAACGCAGGGGGTTTTAGCAGTCCAGGTGGTGATATCACATTTGATGAGAAGGTTGTATTGGATAGGGCAGTGGATGGCTCAACTGGTTCAGGAACTACCTATATATCAGACACCCATCCTGGTGGAAGCAAGACAGCCCAGTTTAATATCGCATTTAATACTTCATATTTCCGCAGAAGCAATGGCACTAATGATAAGTGTTTTAGCAGAACCACTTTTGATGAGACCGCATGGAGATATGGTCTTTATGACTCCAATGGCACGAGGGTAGAGCGTAACTCTGGATTCTCCATCAAAAAAGATGGTGCTTATGGATGGATTGGCTACTATGGACTGTGGTTTCCTGAGAGCGTGACAGTAAATAATGGTGACACAGTCTATAAGGTCACCTATGGAGCTGGTGGAGAAACAGCGACACCTTACACAGTAATAAAAAAAGGTGGTAGGCTCAAAAAACATACGAAGCATACGACTACACTTGCTAATATCAAAGGCATCCCTCTGGATGGCTGGATGGAAGGGGATTACCCCAATCAAACAAATTACCGTGTGAAATGGGATTCTACTGCTCAGCAATTTAAGAAATTTGCAAAGCTGAATCAGACCACCTATATGTGGGAAAATATAACCGAAGCGGCGATAGACCTCAGTTTACTAAATTTTGGCGAGCTTAACTTCTGGTCACAGGCAATCGGAGGACAGGTGCGCATAAAACTGACCTGTAGCGGCTGGGATAATACTAATAATAAGCCCATATGCAGTGCTCCCGGAAATACAACAGAAGTTATCTACTTTACCGAAGAAGTAGTTTTCCCTGGAGACAGCGTACCATCTACTCTCCGCTGCTATGACAACTGCCCCAAATATACTGCGGCCTCAAGTGGCATTAACCCTTCGGATCCATACAATACCCCTGATTATAACCCATCGGATGGCACAACTTATTATACGTACACATTTGCTGCTACAGCTTCAGATATGATTCTTAAGGATAACAGCGGAAATTCTCTTATAATGTCGGGGGCAGGGAGTGGCTTCTACCAGTGGGGTGCTATGAGCGGTCCGCTTTTTGAGCCTACATCTGCAAACCTTGCTCTGCTTGCGTGCGACTGGCCAGATCCGATAACAGGACAATATACTCTGACCTGTGGATGGAAGGCATGGGGTGCATTGGATGAATATTATACATGGGAGACAGGCCCAGATCAATGGAACCAGTTCACTGCTCTGCAAGATTCAGGTGGCACACCTTTAAGATTCCAGGCTCCTCTGCAGGTGGCATACACTCATTCCCAAACCGATACCACAAAGCCCGATTACAAATACAACGGTACAAAATTCTACCTTGAATACAGTGGCTTTGGAAATCTCTGGGGCATACCTGGCAAATGTATTGACTTTGACACAGGCGCTGACACATCCTGCGGTCCAAATACCAGGTGGATAGCTGAATTCACAATCCCTGATGGCTCTGAAGTAACAGATGCATCTAATAATACAACTAAATATCTTGTGAAGGCGCTTGAGAAGGAGCAGAGGATGTCAAATGTAGCTGCAGCAAATTGCTCAGCACTTACAATTACTTCCTATACCCTACCTTCAATGACTGAATGGACAGACCCGGATATTGGTACCGAACCAACGGTTACCAATGCACCTGCGGTGATAGGCGGTGTACTTCAATAGCAGGTATTGAGGTAGCGAAAAGGCGGGGCAAATGCCTCGCCTTTTTTTATCTGCAATGCATATTAAAATAAGACTATGCCTTTTTAAATCTTTTTTATCTTAGTTCTACTATTGAATGTTTCATATGCAGGCACAGATATTACATTAGAGATAAGTCCTTCCTATATACCATCAAAAATACAGAAGGAGACAAAAAATATTTAACAAATTTTTGTAAAGGTAGCCAATGTATGTATTATAATTTGAGCATTGTAACCACGGAAATTTAACCAGTAACCAATGTATGTATTATAATTTGAGCATTGTAACTGCTAATAAGTTTCATTATGAAAAGACTGTTAATTGTTAGTTTTTTATTATTTTTCTCCTGCGGAGACCAGCAGGTAAGCCTAAATCAAGATCCATCAGTCATCGGTCAGGAGTCAAATTCCCCCCAACCCCTGGGTAATCCCCCCACCCCCCCTTTAGAAAAGGGGGGTAAGGGGGGATTTGAAAAAGAAGGGGGGCACAGAAAGGGTGAACTTCTCGTTAAATTCAAATCAGGCATGAGCAAGACAGTAGCTCAGTCTCTCCATCGGGCAACAGGTTCAACTGTAAAACGGGGATTCAGGTTTATAAATGTTGAACATGTAAGGCTTCCTCATGGATTTTCTGTAGAGGATGCCATCAGGCTTTACAGGGCAGACCCGAATGTGGAATATGCAGAACCTAATTATATTGTAAGAAAGGCCCATATACCAAACGACCCCAATTTTACACTTCAGTGGGCACTTCATAACACAGGACAAACTATAAGCGGAGATGAAGGGACAATTACAGGAACACCTGATGCTGATATAGATGCTCCAGAGGCATGGGGTATTCATACGGGTAATGGAAATGTAATTGTTGCAGTTATAGACACAGGAGTAGATTACAATCATGAAGATTTAAAAGATAACATCTGGACTAATCCCAATGAAGTATGTGGCAATGGATTGGACGATAATAGTAATGGCTACGTAGACGACTGCAGGGGCTGGAACTTTGCCTACCCATATACCAATAGTCCCCCACAAAATGACCCTATAGACGATGACTGTGATGGTCACGGTAGCCATGTGACAGGAATTATCGGGGCTGTTGGCAATAATAACATTGGAGTAAGCGGAGTCAACTGGAATGTAAAGATAATGCCTGTTAAAGTCCTTACGGGGCCAGATCCCACTAAGCCATCTCCCTGCGATTATTCTGGCTCTGGTTCTATTGCTGATGTGATAGCAGGCATTGAATATGCTGTTATGATGGGCGCTAAGGTCATTAATGCAAGCTATACCTATCCCCAGAGCTGCACAAAGGAAACTCCATCATTAGCAGAAAGGGATGCAATAAAGGCGGCAGGTGACGCTGGTGTCCTCTTTGTGGCAGCAGCAGGAAACTATGGATGTAATAATGACAACTACCCATTCTATCCTGCAAGCCATGCATTAAATAATATAATCTCAGTTGCAGCATCCGACCAGAATGACACCCTTGCCTCATGGTCAAACTATGGTACGAACTCTGTCCATGTATCAGCACCAGGGGTTAATATCTATAGCACAATACGTATAGCTCTTGGAAGTTATGATTATATAAGTGGCACATCTATGGCAACGCCTTTTGTTAGTGGTTTGGCGGCCCTCGTAGCCTCTTACTATCCTACCCTTTCTTATAAACAGGTAAGGGAGTTGATACTTAGTTCAGTGGATAATAAAAACTTTTCCATTATAACCAGTGGTAGGATAAACGCCTATTCTGCCCTTATCACAGATATTAATTCCATACCTCCTGTAAGACCAAACTATTTTTCTTCTGTAGTAAACGCGGCTATAGATCTAAGCTGGGTTGATAACTCAACTGTTGAAGCAGGCTATATTATTGAGAAAAAGATAGGTAATGGGACCTATTCAGAGGTAGCCACCCTGCAAGCAGATTCAACAGTTTTTAGTGATAAATCTGTGTCTGATGGTACTCAATACTTTTACAGGGTGAGGGCATACAACAATAATGGCTATTCTACCTACTCTAATGAGGTATCTGCTACCATGCCTGTAAACCCGCCTTCAGGACTTATGGCTTCAGCAGTATCGAGCTCTTGTATAGACCTATCATGGGTAGACAATTCGGCATCAGAAGAAGGCTTCAGGATAGAGAGAAAGACAGGTGCTGGTGGAACATATACAGAAATAGCATTTATAGGTCCAGATACAACTTCATACACTGATACAGGTTTATCCTCATCAACTACATATTACTACAGGTTGCGTGCCTCCAATAGTGTTGCGGGTAATTCAGCATATTCCAATGAGGCAAGTGCTAAAACCCATAGTGAACATTGCTTTATTGCTACAGCAGCTTATGGTAGCTATCTTGCACCTGAGGTTCAGGTTTTAAGAAAATTCAGGGATGACCATCTTTTGCCCAACCTACTGGGTAGGGCATTTGTGAAGTTTTACTATGAGGTCTCACCGCCTCTGGCTGATCATATTAGAAAGCATGAAACCTTAAGAACTGCTGTAAGATTCATACTTACACCAATAGTGTATGGAATTAAGTATCAAGGAATTTCTATTCCAATTATTATTTTTTCATTTAGTCTTGTAATCTTGATTTTCATTGAAAGAATTGGTTCTTTCGTAAAAAGTTCAACAGTATATAAGTTATAAATGTTCTTCAGGGAATTATGTGGGAGATTACATAATGCACAAACAAAGAGACGTGGAGAGAGAAGAGGTTTTTCATGTCAATGTATAAGCAAAACGGTTAATACGGAATGTCATTCCCGCTTGTCCGCCTGAGGCGGGCTTGTCGTCCCGAAAGCTTTCGGGATTTCTGAAGGACTTATGCATGATAGAAAGAAGTAATGATAAGAAAGATTCTCTACGAGCCATTGGCTGAACAAGTCAAAATGCCGTTGTATAGTTATATTATCCACAGAAAAGTCGGAAGAACTGTTATAAAAGACCATCTGAATTCCTGCTGGAGTTTATACCTGCGAAAGCAGGGACAGGAATGACACATTCATGAATTGTCTTAATGTCTGTCATTCCCGTGAAACTTGTCCTCGACCCCGATCGGGGAACGGGAATCCAGAAAAATGGTAACTAATAAATCAGAATAATCAGGGTTTAAAAAGGGCATAAAAAGATTAATAATTTAGAGGATACAGAGGGAAGGGAATAAAATCTCTCTTAACTTTTTGATATCTAATATTTTCTCTGTGTTCTCTGTGGTTAATCTTTGACAATACCGATGAAAAGAAAAGGAGGGTTTTATGAAAAGGTTATCTAGTCTACTGATTTTAGTTCTTTCTCTAGCAGTTTTGCTAAACTCCTGCGGAGGCGGTGGAGGTGGAACGACTACAATCGGAAACCCAACACAGGGTGCACAGGCAGAAATAACGACGAGAAATGTTGCCGATGATGTGATTGGTAGTTTTGGGCTTTCAGATTTAGTAGGTTCAAGTAGTCTGGCTGATGGTTCAAGGACTGCAAAAGCACTGAGAAAGTTTGCACAGAGAATTAAACCCGTCATTCAAAAGTCCCGCTTATTTAAGGCAACTGTGACAGAGGAGCCATGTGCTGATGGTGGCTCTATAATTACTGATGATACTGGCAAAATTATATATAAAAACTGTAAAGAATCAGGCACGTGGACCGATGGTGTAATGATATCAACCTACTCTGATGACTACAGTACACTGACTGTGACCTTTGGAGAAAATGGAAAGCCTTATGTAGAGACTTCTTATTCAGATTCTTCTTACACAGATAAATCCAGTGAATTTAGGGCACTATGTAGCCTTAGCCTATCTGTAACAGACTATGAGAGTGAGACTAACTATACAGAGACCATAACAGGAAATGGGTATATTGAAAATGAATACTGGTATGATACCTCTTCGACAAAAGAGTACATAGTTATGAATAACTTCATTTTCACAGGAGATTATGCTGAAGATACTATCACTGGAACCTTCGATATAAAAAATAGCTCAATAACAGAAAGTTACTACGAGAACGGCAATTTAATCTACTCAAAGCAAACTTCCTTCAATAATTTTAATTTAGTAAATAAAGTAGACTACACCTATGAGTATCTGACGATTAATGGCACCTTTAGTATTGATTTAACCCCTGATGATACTGCCTGTTTTGAAGGAACATTCAAAATAGTAACCAACGAAGATATAAAGACCAATTCAGAAGGTCAAACTATTGATGGACAAATAACAATAAATGACAATACAATCGTTGAATATAACTCAGACGGCTCCATAACTGTGACAGTCAAGGGACAATCTCCCAGAACTTTTCGAGCGGACGAAATTGACAATCTTAGCGCTTTATGTTCACAGTTAATCTAACTCAAATTATCCCGAATTACGAAAGGATTATATGAAAGTAGTTATAAATAAACTGTCATTCTGAACTTGGTTCAGAATCTCTTAAAGCGAGACCCTGAAACCCCTGAATCAAGTTCAGGGTCAGGGTGACAAATGGCAATGTTCTTAAAGTTACCCTTTAGATAGTGAACATCTAACGGGGGGAACCACAGAGGGGAAGAGCATAGAGCAGGAACATAGAGCTATTAGCAATACATACGTTAACGGTTAAGGCAACGAAGTCCGTATCGGTTACGTGCAACGGTCCGCCTGAGGCGGATAAAAAGCCGAACAACGTAGCCGCCGGACGAAACGGGCATCGTTACCGTAGCCGTATCTTTGCTCTTTGTCCTTAGCCCTTTACTCATAGCTCTTTGACCTCTGTGGTTTTTAAAATGCATTTTTCGGATATAACATTTTGTCTTAATGAAGAAAGTTTACTCAGAGGCATAACATGGCTTATTTGATACTAAGAGTGATGATAAATGCCCTTTCCTTAGTAGCGGCCGTGAAACTCGTAGACGGTATAACTTTTACTGGAGAATGGTGGAAGATGATAATCATTGGAGCCATTTTCGGACTCATTAATTCACTTATAAAGCCCATCACGAAACTACTTACTTTGCCATTAATAATCTTGACCCTTGGACTTTTTACCCTTGTAATCAATGCCCTTATGTTAGCAATTACTGCAAGACTTTCTGAATCCTTAAACCTCGGCCTTCAAATAAATGGCTTCTGGCCAGCATTCTGGGGAGCAATAATTGTGAGTATAGTGAGTATGTTACTTTCGTGGCTTACAGGTGTTAAAAGGGTTTATTGGTAGGCGCGAGGGGTATTGAACCCCTGACCTCTTCCGCGTCAAGGAAGCGCTCTCCCGCTGAGCTACGCGCCTGAAGTGCTTATAAATTAACATTTTTCTATCCATCCTTGTCAACTCATCTGGCCAAAATGCAGCGATTCCGCAACTTTTAAAGAAAAAAAGGCCTTCCGCCTAGAGATCTAATCTTTTTTGTAAGAGATTCGCATGAGGCGAGATTTCCATTGATTCAGCCTACAGGCCCCAGTTTTCCAGGGTCCTGGTTGAATATTTCACCCACAAATCTTCGCTTTTATGCTGCAGTGATCAGTAATGATTAGTGGTTGAAATGTTGGATTAATACTTTCAATAGAACGGAGTGAAAAAGGCAGAATCATTTATGACTCTGCCTTTTTTCAAAATAAAAAAACAAAAAAATCCAATACCCTTATCAGTAGGCGGTGATCTCGCCGGTCTCGATAATCTTTACAGGGACGCCTTCCAACGCTTCAGGAATCAAATGCCTTATCTCATGTAATGGTTTTTTAACATATACCTCAATCACGACCTGACCTAGTACTGTCTCAGAAAGCCCTATGCCTGTTCCAACAACTCCTTCGATCTGAAGAATAGTTTTCTCATGGCGTTCTTTCACCTTCTTTATAGCTTCGATGGCCTTTTGATTTACATAAGGTGGTAATTGTGATTGCGCTGTCATTGCTGAACTTCCTGTTACTCCTCCAGATGTTCCTCCCGAGGTACAATATTCATTCGTTCCTACCATGCTAATGCCCAATTTTGATAGGACTTCAATAATGGGGTTAGCAACGGTTACAGTGTTGCTCCCAGCAAATAGAAGACCTACAGCACGGGGATAGGGTAAGCAGTCCTCAACAATCAATGAACCTGAATCTCCACCTGCACTGAATCCTGCAGGACCAATCATAATCTGGTTGATGAATGTAGCGGTCTGCGAACCTATTCCACATGTTTTATTATAAATAACCTTCACCGTTGCATTAATAGCGGTGATTTTTCCGGTGCTAAGGCCTGTTGTTCGTCCGCTCTTTTTTACTGGTACATTAATTGCGGGTACCACTGTCGAACTGCTCACTTGCCCTATGTCAAGGATAGAGCCTGATGTGTCCACCGCACCGATTCGAATCTGGGCAATAGCGGCATCTACCTTATTTGTAGTACCGGACCTAAATGAGATAGGCACAAATTTAGAGAGGTCAGCCACTGCATCATTAGAATCCTGATAGCACACGGGGTTCTGGTCAATGAGCCCGGGCTGGATGATATCTTCACCGATTTTTCCTTTATTTGTTTTAGCTAGGACATGGTTATTACTCAGGATATATTGAACATTATTTGACTGGACCAGAGATCCAAGTGTCCCACCGCAGCAATATAACCTGTTTATGTCATTAATGTTACCGCCTGATGTACCTAGCTGGATGGGACGTGGTAGAGGATCATCATTCTGAGACCATACGGATTGAACAATGACAAGTGATACCAAGAGTGAAAGCACTAAAGTGATTTTATAAATACTCATCCTTTTCATATCTGTCCTCCTTCTTTAATTTGCCGTATTGTCAAATTTAACCACAGATTCACCCCGTTAGATAGTGAACATCTAACGGGGGAACCACAGAGAACTTCTTTAATATCAATAACTTAAGCAATCTTTTATTGCCTCCCTCTGTGCCCTCTAAATTATTAACCGTTTTATGCCATCTTCTAACCCAGATTATCCTGATTTATTAGCCACCATTTTTCTGGATTCCCGTTCCCCGATCGGGGTCGAGGACAAGTTTCACGGGAATGACGTCATTCCTGCACCCATTTTCATGAGTGTAAACTCCAGCAGCCCCGTACTTGATACGGGGCGGTGACCTTTAAAAAGAACCATTGAGTTCACAGAGTTTTTACAAACTAAATTTTTCCTCTGAGTCCTCTGTGGTTTAAACCGTGGTTTCATATTTCCCCCTCTATTTCCATAAAACTTTTGACATTACCTAATTTGCTAAATTTTCAACCATGTTATATAGCTATTATATCAAAAAATCGCAAATTTTCTTAATTCTTCGTTAGAATAATAAGCAAAAATCATACCATTTTTAATACATCCAAAGTGTGAACAAAAACATTATACCTGAATCCTGCATGATATTTCAAGATATGATAACGCAAATATCAAAGAAATCTTTAAAACAAGCGATTCTTTACTATAACAGAGCACTAACTGCTGTTTACATAGAAACCTACCTTTTAGTTAGGTTTCTGAAACAGATGAAATACAGGGCCAAAAATCTACAAATATTGTTCACGGCTAACAACTCGTCATTCCTGCCCCCACTTTCGTGAGGGTAAACTCCAGCAGGAATCCATGGTTCGACAGGCGTTCGACTGAGACTTCGGCGTGAGCGTTCGACTGAGCTCACGCCGAAGTCTCACCATGTATCCTGAGCCCTCGGCCTGAGGCTCGGCCCGAAGGCTTGTCGAAGGACTGGGTTCCCGTTCCCCGATCGGGGTCGAGGACAAGTTTCACGGGAATGACATTTTTATAAGGTAAAATTATGAGATTTTCACGCAGGATTCAGGATTAAACATAAAATTAAAGAGACTTGTCAACTTATTCGAGCGTCCCATATGCGTGAAGTCCTGAGAGCAGCAAGTTCACGCCGAGATAGGTAAATATAACAGCCACAAAACCTATTACAGAAACGATTGCTACCTTTTTCCCTCTCCATCCCCTGATCATACGACTATGGAGATAAAAGGCATAAACAAACCATGTTATTAATGACCATGTCTCTTTTGGATCCCAGCTCCAGTATGTTCCCCACGCCTGATCAGCCCAGATGGCTCCAAAGATAAGGCCACCTAATGTAAATATAGGGAACCCGACAGCGATACTCTTATAAGTGATTTCATCCAGGGTCTCAGCAGAGATATTGAATTTCTCAATAACTGTTTTGAGTAGAGAACCATATCTCCAGAGAATAAATATAATGACTATCATTGATGTCCAGCTCAGTATCTTGACGACGGCTGATGGATTAAGAAAAGATGCCCTGAATATATAGCTCTTTATAAATTCTTCAGGTCTAACCGCCACCTTAAATGTAAGAAAATCAATGCCCATTGAAAGCAGTAAGGTCACAAATATGCCGAGTGTGACTGTCCAGAATATGTATGAGACTTGATTTCTTTTCTCGGTCTTTACGATAAGGTACATGAGTCCGGTACTGAACGAAAGGGCAAATGTGGCATAGGCTATAAAACTCATCATCACATGTACGAGGAGCCAGTTACTCTGGAGTGCAGGTATAAGGGGTTGTATCTCTTTTGATATGCCTGATATATCTATAAATGCCAGGGCAAGACCAGCTACAGGTGTAACAAATGCCCCGAATGAACGGTTTTTATATCTGAACTCGATTATCAGATAAACTAATATCAGACACCATACAAAAAATATAAGGGATTCATAAAGATTTGTTAAAGGTACAGACCTTATAATGCCCATTCCGCTGAAGTCGTAGGATTCTTTCCACCTCATTAGAATTGCTATCGTCTGGGAGACAAAACCTATAATTGTTCCCGTTGTTGCTATTATCCCTATCTGAGTCTTTCTGAAGGCGAGATAGGTAATGTAGATTATCATGGCCAGAATGTAGGCCATGGTCGATATTCCAAAGAAAAATGAACTATCCATCTACTTTCCTCCTTCCTGTTTCTTGCTGAGAAGGGAAATCAATTTATTTATCTTCCTCTCGAATGCGGCCCTATTTTTATTAGAGGTTGCTCCAACAACCACTCTCGTATTGTTCTTCTCTTCGACAATCCTGACCCATATTCTCCTGTGGCTCATAAAGAAGGCTATGTATAGCCCTATGGAGATCGTAATACAGCCGAGATATACAACCCATACACCAGGGTCTCTTCTCACCTGAAGACCTGTATATTGGGTCCCCCAATAATCAATGAACTCTACCCTGTGACCCTCGGGTAATTGCCATGTCTCTGGATATCTTTTAAAAATCCATCCTGAATAAGGTTTCAGGCTCCCAGACTCTGAGAAATCAATATAAACTGCTGGACTATTTAACTGATTTGTATTAGATGCAAATAGTTGTCTGCCCGGAGTGATTTTTAAGGCAGGATGAAAGTTGGTAATCTTTCCAGAGATTTTAGTACCTGGTATTTCAAATGTGTCTCCAAATCTCAGTTCGAGGTTAGAGGTTTTTCCATCCTTAGAAATTAGTTTGAATATAAAGATACCCCTCTCGAGGCTGTGAGGGATTAAACCGTAACTTGCCTGATAGAAGGTTATACCTTTATATGTGAGGGGGTTATTTACCTCGATGGCCTTTTTCAACACCTCTTTTCCATTATCTATCACGGTCAGCCAGCTTTTAAACTCCTTTGGCATGTCAGACCCCCCATAGAAGTCTACGTTAAAATCATCGCATCTAATACTGAAGCCGAGTGGCTGTATGCCATATCTGCGCATCTTTGCCATCAGAGAGTTCTCGTCCATGCTTAGTTGCATGGATGCATTCGATATATTACCTGAAGATGCCTCGATAGCATTCAATATCCTCTCTCTCTCATACCCCTCCATCCGGGTCAAAGAGCCTGTATTCAAGAGGGCCACAGAAGAACTCCTACCTTCAGGAAGAGGAAGGAATCCCTTGAAACCCAAAAAGATCCCTACGAGTGACCCTATCAATATTATGAGTATGCTCAGATGGGTTATGTAGACGCCGAGCCTTGTGAAACTACCCTTCTGTGAATAGAACTGATAACCTTTATCTTCTTTTGACTCTATATAACTAAAACCTACACCCTTTATAGCGCTTGTAACAATATCTTTTACCCTGTCAGGTTTCCCTTTTAATATAAGCTCCTTTTTTATTGTAGCCTTTCTGAGATGTTCTTCTGTAATTGGATGCATTGGTTCCCTGACCGTCTTCCATATTCTCGGTAGCCTATCAACTGAACAGATGACAATATTTGCCGAGAATAAAATCAATAGGGTCACAAACCACCATGAATGATACATATCCATGAACCCGAGTTTCTCGAAT
>JBFMAM010000003.1:0-19116 GCA_040755805.1 Nitrospirota bacterium | reverse complement strand
ACCATCTGACTGGCTCTCCCTTATATAGGTAGCAAGCTCTGCTGTCTTCTCAAAGTTCGGTCTCTGTTGCCCCCTGATTGTTGGTTCCTCAAGGTCCACAAGTGTAGATGAATCAATGTCAATGTTGTAAAACTCAGCTTCTATGGCCTCTTTAATTAATCCTCTTATGTACCCTGTCTCTGCCGCCGGGTCACTCATATAATTCTTTCTTACAAACTGGAAATGGTCACCCTGTATGAAGACCGGCCCTCTGTAGCCTTCCCTTATCGCTGCTGCGAGCACTACCGTAGAATATTCGAGAGGTCTCTGTTTAGTATATCCAATCTCTGATCGGGCAATCTCAAAAATAAAGGGGCCTACATCTTTTTCTATAGCCTTTCGGAAGACAGCCCTTGCAACATCATAGGTAAGACCTCTGATATTTATTGCAGGAACTGTAAAGTTAGGGTAGTCTCTGCCCATCTCCTCATACAAACCCTGTATTGATGCAGGAATTGCACCTGCAGCCTTTGCAGCCTCCTTTAATAGGATCAGTAATGCATTCTTCTGCTCCTCGTCAGAAAATACAGCCTTATAAATAAGGCTATCCATTATACCCCTGAGGCCTTCGATGTCTTTTACCACTGTTTCTATGTCTTTAATTAAAATGATATTATGTATATTCACAATCTTTCCCCGGTAAACCCGCACCTTTGCAAGGTGTGATGTAAAAGTTCAGCTGTCCGTAATCCGTAACCAAATTTTTGGCGGGTTAGAAAACCAGTGATTAATTATAGAATACCTCTGGTTGCTATTACAAACGCCCTAAATATACCCCCCCTGCATCCCCTCCCGTCCCCGGCCTCGCTCCGCGAAGCGGGGCAGGGGTTAGGGTGAGGGTATTTTTGGATGAAGTTATGATATTATATTTTATTGATGTCTAAACTTTACCTTATCCTTGCACTTCACAACCACCAGCCTGTAGGAAACTTTGATCACGTACTGGAGGAATCTTACAGGAAGGCATATCTACCTCTTTTAAAAACCCTTAACCGCCATCCCTCGTTAAAAGTTGTGCTTCATTATTCAGGCAATCTCCTGTCATGGTTTGAAAAACGCCATCCAGAAATATTCGGAATGATGAATGAACTTGTCCGGTCAGAAAGGATAGAAATACTCTCGGGAGGATTTTACGAGCCAATACTCTCTGCGATTCCAGAAAATGACAGGATACCTCAGATAAAAGAGCTCTCCGGATACATCAAAAAACATTTCGGCTATTCACCAGAAGGCATGTGGCTGGCTGAGAGGGTATGGGAACCACAGATGCCAAAGTATATCTCGATGGCCGGCATTAAGTATGTGCCGGTGGATGATTATCACTTCAAACTCTCAGGCCTCGATGAAGGAGACCTTTTAGGCTATTATATCACAGAGGAAGAGGGGTACAAGCTCAGTATATTTCCTGGAAGCGAGAAACTGAGATATTATATACCTTTCAGGAATATCAATGAGATCTTCTCATACTTCAGAGAGATATATATGAAAGGCGGTAATCCACTGCTGACAATGGCGGATGATGGAGAAAAATTCGGTGTATGGCCTGAAACCTATAAACACTGTTATGAAGATGGCTGGCTTGAAAGATTTTTTAATGCCATCGAAGAAAACTCGGACTGGATAGAAACGACAACATTCAGCGAATATTATTCTAAATTCCATTCTATAGGGAGGGTCTATCTTCCCACAGCATCTTATAGGGAAATGGGTGAATGGGCACTGCCTTTTGAAAGTGCACTCGATTACGAATATGCATTAACTGAGATGCAGAGATTAATGGGAGAGAAGGCAAAAGGCCTTCTGAGGGGTGGAATATGGCGCTCCTTTTTTGCAAAATACCCTGAATCAAATCACATCCATAAACGTATGTTAATGATAAGTAAAAAAGTACATAAAGCAGTAAAAAAGTTGAAAGTTGAAAGTTCAAAGCCTTCGACCCGATCTCAGGCCGCGGGTTTAAAAGTAAAAAAACTTACAACTTACGACTTACGACTTACAACTCACGACTTATTGCATGAGCTCTGGATGGGTCAATGTAATGACGCATACTGGCATGGAATCTTCGGCGGACTTTATCTGCCCCACCTGAGGTCGTCTCTGTATAGACACCTCCTGAAAGCAGAGTCCATAGCTGATAACATACTTAATCCCCCTGAATCTCCCCCCACCCCCCTTTGGAAAAGGGGGGCTGAGGGGGATTTAAAAGGGGGGAAGGGGGGATTTTTAGGTGAGAAAATAACTGTAGAACGGTCTGATTATGATTGCGATGGGTTTGAAGACCTTTCTATTAGTACAAGAGATATCACGATGTCAATAACAGAACTGGGTGGCAGCCTTATAGAATTATCCGTGAAGAAAAAGGCTATTAATATACTTGACATTCTAACAAGGAGGCCCGAGGCTTACCATTCAAAGATCGCACAGGCATCAGCCGCTAATCCAGGGGAGACGAGGACTATCCACGAACAGCTCATTGTGAAAGAAGCAGATATCACCGATTATATGGTCTATGACAAATACAGACGGGCATCACTTCTTGACCATTTCCTGCTACTCGACACAGACATTGACGATTTGATGCGTTCGGAGTATGAAGAACTTGGCGACTTCATCGAGAGCATCTACTCATTGAAACATTTTAAAAAGGGAGATACAGTTACTATAAACCTTTCGAGAAATGGCATTGTGAATAACACTCCCTTAAGGATTGAAAAGACATTGAGACTGACTAGACCTTTGGAGCTAAGGGTCGATTATAGAATTGACGGTATATTTCACGGGTTAATTGCGATAGAGTTTAACATCTCCCTTCTCGGCTCCCCTTATTCATCTATTATTATAGGCGATAGAAGCCTTCCGATAAGAAGCAAAGAAGCTCATAAAGGGGTTAAGGAGTTTTATCTGAAGGATGAGTTTTTGAATCTCGTGATCGGTTATAATTTCGATGAAAAGATGGATCTCTGGCATTATCCTGTCGAGACCACCTCCCTGTCAGAGAAGGGCGTGGAGAAGCTCTATCAGGGCACAGCATTTTTATTTGTGAAAAGGCTTGATTTTAGTGATGAGGAAAGATTAGGTTTTACTATAAGTCTGTTTACAGCTCGTAGATGAAGGGATAAGAGTTGAATAAAAAGCAAAGGGCAAAAGGCACTAAAACAGTTAATAGTCATTAGTTACTGGTCAATAAGACAATGACTAATGACTAATGACCAATGGCAGATGACTAAAAATACAATGAACTCAAGAAACTTAGTAAACCATGCAAACAAAGTAAACCTGGTAAACATTTTGTTCTATGCTCTATGCTTTATGCTATATGCTCTATGCTTTATGCTATATGCTCTATGCTTTCCTGTCAATGCTCAAGCTGATGATAATCCACTTAACAGGATGCGGGATGAAACAATTTCGTACTTCAAACCCATGACAGGCAGGGTCACAATGGTTGAAGGTGGAAAAGTTGTGGTTAGTCTCGGAACAAAAGACTCTGTAAAGACAGGCATGCGATTTAACATACTGAGAGAAGGAGCCCCATTTATACACCCTGTCACAAAAGAGCCCTTAGGGAAAATAGAGTCCTCTGTCGGAAGGCTCGAGATAAAAGAAGCAGGCCCGGATTCATCGATGGGCACTATAATTGCCGGGGATGCAAAGGAAGGCGATAAGGTCAGGATATCAGAGACAAAGGTGAGTATGCTGTTCTGTCAATCAAAGGATATTGACTGGTATATATCCGACTCATATTACAGAGACCTGAAGGAGACAGGAAGGTTTAATATGCTCAATACAGACATCGAAACGGACGACCCCTCAAGGGTTATCGAGGAGGCAAAGAGGCTTAATGCAGAGGTCGCTCTTCTTCTGACCGCATCAAAAACGGTAGACCCCGGTTCACTTATTACACAGAGGCTTTTCTGGGTCTATGACGGCCTTAAGTTTGCCGAGATGGATACAAAGATCGATGTTACCTATGCAAAGGAGCTGAGGTTAGGTGAGGAATTCTTTACACCTCGTGAGGGGAAGGTATTGTTACAGCTCGACCTGCCATTCAGTGTAAGGTTTGTAACAATAGGTGACATTGATGGAGACGAGAAACAGGAGATTGTGATCAGCACAGGGAAAGATATTAGGGTTTACACGCCTGGCGTAGACCTACAGCCTGCCCTGGGCGGGGCGGGAATAAAAGGTTCAGCTCTTGACAATCACATCTGGCTTGATTTAATTGACCTTAATAGAAACGGAAGGGACGAGATAATCATTACATCAATGAGAGGAGATGATGTCACATCTTATATTTATGAACTGAGTGGCACAGAGTTTGTTCTCCTCTATAAAGAGAATATCTTTCTGCGAAGAATAGAAAATAGACTTATAGCTCAGTCCTATTCGAGTAATGAAGGGTTTGAGGGTGAGGTGTTCAGTATAGAATGGGTAGGAGGATATAAAAGGGGTAGCGCGGTAAAACTTCCAAGGGGTATTAATATATATGATTTTATATATATTGATGACCCTCAAACCGGCAGATTAATCCTTGCATATGATAATGAGGGATTTCTTAATGTATATGATGATAAGGATGTCAGAATATGGAGGAGCAAAACCAATACAGGAGGTTTCCTCACAAAATTCAAGAAGTCAACTCCATCAATAATTATTAATAGTGATGAATGGGCAATTAAAGACAGACTATTTCTTAGAAACAGGGAGGTCCTGTTAGTTAAAAGGATTCCTTTTGTAGAGATGGTAAAGGGACTTGGTTATAAAAGCTCTCAGATTAAAAACTTATGGTGGAATGGGCTTTCTATTGAGGAAGGCGTTCTGATAGATGATATAAAGGGTTCAGTTCTTGATTTTGCAGTTACCAATGATAGGATTTTTGTTCTGACAAGCCCGATGTTTGGCATCAAGCCTGGAAATATACTGAAGGGTGAAAACCCGCTGAGAACCATACTTTATATTTATCCAATTAAGGGGAAATAGGGAGGTCAGGAATTTGTTATCTACAGGTCGGATACCGAGGCATGTAGGCATTATAATGGATGGAAATGGAAGATGGGCTGAGATGCGCGGTCTTCCGAGGATAGAAGGTCACAAGCGCGGGGCAGAGCGCACAAAGGAGATAACCAGGGCTGCAGCGGAACTCGGCATAAAGGTCTTAACCCTTTATGCCTTTTCTATAGAAAACTGGCAGAGACCATCATTAGAGGTCATGACCCTGATGAGGCTACTCGAATTATATTTGAAAAAAGAACTCAGTGAGTTTATGGCAGAAGGTATTGTCTTCAAAACAATTGGAGAGATATGGAGGCTGCCTGAAGATATACAGGCCCTCATACGGGAGGTGGAAGAAAAGACCGCCTCAAACAAAGGCATAACCCTGATTACTGCATTAAGCTATAGTGGGCGTAATGAGATTCTCAGGGCCCTGAAGAAAGTGCTCCATTCAGGTGTCATACCTGAAGAACTGACAGAAGAGTCTTTCGAGTCTTACCTCGACACCGCTGGGTTACCTGCCCCGGACCTGATCATAAGAACCAGCGGAGAGATGCGTATAAGTAATTTCCTGCTCTGGCAGTGTGCGTATTCAGAGCTCTATTTTACGGATACGCTCTGGCCTGATTTCACGAAGGACGAATTCCTGCTCGCAATACAGGATTATCAGCGGAGAGAGCGGAGGTTTGGCGCTATCTCTATGGGGGCAAATGCACCTTAAGAGGCTGTTTGTTGCGGCAGTTCTTCTGCCTCTTATCTATCTTTATATTATGTACCTTCCTCCGGGGTATTTCCTCTTTCTGCTGACATCTGGGTCAATTATAGCCATGCTAGAATTTTATTCTATGTATCATATAACAGGGATTTTAAAATACGCTGGTCTATTCTTTGGGGTCTCTATCCTGTTTGTATCCTATATCTCAAAAGAGCACCTGCAGGATATTATCATACTTTCCGTAATGGCAATAATGGGTATAAGGCTTCTGTTTAAGAGAAATCCTATTTCCTCGCTTTCTGATATCTCTCCTCCTGTTATCGGACTGCTCTACATTCCAGGGCTATTCACATTCCAGACACAGATCAGAGAGCTCGGACCTGAATGGATAATCCTTCTTTATGCCTCGGTATGGGCATCAGACACTATGGCATACTATCTTGGAACCATGATCGGAAAGAAAAAACTCTACATAGAGGTAAGCCCAAACAAGACCGTGGCAGGTGCAGCAGGTTCACTTATTGGAGGTACAATAGCTGCAATACTTTTAAAGAACACCCTTATACCGGAGTTGACTGTAGCCTCTGCGATATTAATTGGTATAATGTCAGGAGTCATCTCTATGATAGGTGACCTTGTGGAATCCATGTTTAAACGTGACGCCGGGGTTAAGGATTCAGGCATCATAATCCCAGGACATGGGGGCATATTAGATAAAGTTGATGGGGTGTTATTTGCAGGACCAATGCTTTACTGGATATTAAAAGTTATGGGAATAAAAGAAGGCCCGTGACGAAATATTGCAATACGTGGAGCGAGTTAAAATAACCAATAATCAAATTCCAATAACCAGATAATGACAAATGACCAAATTCCAATAACCAAACCATTTGGAATTTGGGTTTTGAAATTTGGAAATTATTTGTAATTTGGGATTTGGTTATTGGAGTTTATTTGGTGTTTGGGTATTTGGTTATTGGTGATTAGAGATGTTAATATGAAGCGTATAACAATTCTTGGCTCGACAGGTTCAGTGGGGAGAAATGCCCTTGATATCGTCTCGCGCTACAGAGAACGGTTCAGAGTTGTTGCACTAACAGCAAGGAGCAATATCGACCTGCTTGAAGAACAGATAATGTCCTTTTCGCCCAAAGTTGTTGCTGTTGCTGACGAGGTGGCTGCCAGGGAATTGCAGAAGAGGATAGAAAGAAAGTATGCCTCATCTTTACAGATACTATCAGGCCATGATGGTGTTGCAGAGGCTGCTACTTATGAAGACTCAGACTTTGTTCTCTCTGCAATTGTCGGTGCTGCAGGGCTGGTTCCAACAATATCAGCCATACGCTCAGGAAAGACAATAGGACTCGCAAACAAGGAAACCCTTGTGATGGCAGGAAGGATTGTGACTGAAGAATCAAAAAAATATGGGGTAAGAATCCTTCCTGTTGACAGCGAACACAGTGCGGTATTCCAGTGCATCGAGGGACATAAAAAATCTGATGTGAGGAAGATTATACTCACAGCCTCAGGTGGACCTTTTGCAGGTAGAGATATTGACGAGCTGAATGATATTACGCCAGAAGAAGCACTCAAACACCCGAGCTGGAATATGGGGAAGAAGATAACAATAGACTCTGCAACACTCATGAATAAGGGGCTCGAGGTGATCGAGGCGTGCTATCTATTCGGTATTCCACCGGGAAGGATAGAGGTGCTTATCCATCCACAGAGCATTATTCATTCCATAGTCGAGTTTAATGACAGAAGCTGTATCGCACAGCTTTCGATACCTGACATGAGAGGGCCAATAGCATATGCACTCTCTTACCCTGAAAGGCTTATGGATGTAATACATGGACTCGACCTTAACAGGATTGAATCACTTACATTTAAAAAACCAGACAACGAATTTTTCCCGTGTCTCTCCTATGCATATACGGCCATAGAGGCAGGGGGCACAATGCCTTCTGTGCTCAATGCAGCAAATGAGGCTGCTGTAGATGCATTTCTAAAAGGCATGATCAGATTCACCGAAATATCTATTATAATCAAAAAAACTATGGATCATCATGTTGTAATGCCTGATGCGGAGCTCGATGATGTAATAGAGGCAGACAGATGGGCAAGGGAAAAGGCAAAAGAAGTTATTAAGTCAATAAGTAGAGTCTGTCCATAAACTGATAGATTCGTAAGAAAGCGTCATTCCCGCGAAAGCGGGAATCCAGTGTTTTTAAATAAGTTCTGGATTCCAAGCCGGGGAATAACAAAATCTTAGTTTATTGACAGACTCTAAGTAATTAGACTTCTGTCATTGCAAGCCCCGAATCGAGTTCGGGGCGAAGCAATCTCTATTTTGGACAACGATGAGGTTATTAATTTAAAGTATGACATTTCTATCCGCAATAATTCTTCTCGGTATAATCATATTTATACACGAGCTCGGGCACTTCCTCTCTGCAAAACTGTTAGGTATTAAGGTCTTGAAATTCTCACTCGGTTTTGGGCCAAAACTCGTGGGGGAAAAATATGGTGATACCGAATACCTCATTTCGTCTATACCATTTGGTGGGTATGTGAAGATGCTCGGTGAGAACAGGGGAGAAGAGCTAGGTGAAGAAGAGAAGTCAGTGGCCTATAGCCACCAGCCTGTATGGAAGAGATTTGTAATAGTTTCTTCGGGACCATTCTTTAACATGCTGTTTGCTATATTTATCTTTTTCTTTGTTTTTTTAAATGGCCTTCCTGTATTGCTTCCTGAGGTCGGGAATGTAACACCAAAGTCACCCGCAGAAATGGCAGGGCTTATTAAGGGGGATACCATCATTGCTATTGACGATTCTCAGATAGTCCAGTGGGACGAGATGACAAAGATTATACATACCAGTCCTGACAGGAGCCTTAACCTGAAGGTTAAAAGAAAGACCGGTGTTATCAATATATCAATTATTCCAGAGAAAAAAAGGATTAAAGACCTTTTTGGCCAGGAAAGAGAGGTTGGACTTATAGGGATAACGCCTTCAGGCAATACATTCTTGAGGCAGGAAGGTTTTATCGGAGCTATAGGCAACGCATTCAGAAGGACATGGGAGATTTCGGTCCTGACCATAATCTCTGTTGTGAAGCTCATTCAGAGGGTAATCCCTATGGATACAATCGGGGGACCTATCCTCATCCTCCAGATGGCAGGTGAACAGGCATCTAAAGGGGCTTTAAATTTATTCATATTTATGGCTGTCATAAACATTAACCTTGGAATATTGAATCTGCTTCCTATTCCAATTCTCGATGGAGGGCATATATTGTTTCTTGGGATTGAGGCGATCAGAAGAAAACCGCTTAACGAGAAACTCATTGCTGTTGCCCAGAGGGTCGGACTCGCAATAATCCTCACATTAATGGCCTTCGCACTTTACAATGATATAATAAGGTTGATTACAGGAAAACAGTTCCCCCAATGAAACCAACAGCATTAAAGAGACAGGTCTCCTCAGGTGGAGTCATATTCAGGAGGCATGCCGATATCATAGAGGTAGCCCTGGTTGCAGTGAAGGGAGGCAATGTATGGTGTCTTCCCAAGGGGCTTGTAGATAAAGGGGAAAGCCCTGAAAAAACTGCCATAAGAGAGGTTGCAGAAGAGACAGGGCTTAAGGGAAGGATTATCGAAAAGCTCGGAGAAATAACATACTGGTATTACCTAAAAGAGGAAAAAGCTAAGTGCAGAAAGACCGTGCACTTTTTCCTCATGGAATATGAAGGCGGAAACATTTCAAACCACGACTGGGAAGTAGACAATGTAGCATGGTTCTCGATTGATGAGGCACTGGATAAGGTAAGCTATAAGAGCGAAAAGGAGATGATAGAGAAGGCAAAAGAAATAATAACCAAATTCCAAGCACCAATAATCAAATAAATTCCAATAACCAAGCACCAATTGACCAAACAGTTTTGGTCCGCCTAAGGCGGATTGGAATTTGGTTATTTCTCTCATTATTTGGTTATTGTAATTTGGTCATTGGTGATTATTTGGAATTTGGGATTTGGTTATTGGGATTTAATTTTATGGGGAAGATATTAAGCTGGCATGAATTGAAGGCAGTTGTTGATGACCTAAGGGCAAAAGGGAAAAGGTTTGTCTTTACCAACGGCTGTTTTGATCTTCTTCACGTAGGCCATATACGGTATCTCAAAGAGGCAAAGACGCTCGGAGATGTGCTTGTTGTCGGGTTGAACTCAGATAGGTCTGTCTCTATAATAAAACCTAACAGGCCGATCAATCCTCAGAATCATAGGGCAGAGGTTTTATCCTCACTCGAGATCGTTGATTATATAACCCTATTTGATGATGAGACACCTTATGAACTAATCAAGTTACTTAGGCCTGATATACTCGTTAAAGGTGGTGACTGGAAGAAAGAAGAGATTGTGGGTTCAGATATTGCTAAGGAGACTTATAGCCTTCCATACATTGAAGGCATATCAACTTCGGAGATAATTGAGAGGATAAAAAGGCTTTGATAATTCTATCCTTTTGGGTTTTTTAGCATTCTTATCCTGATTGTATTTGCATGAGCCTCAAGACCTTCAATATCTGCAATGGTCTCCACAGTAGATGCAAGATACATGAAACCTGATCTGGTAAATTTAAGCAGGCTTGAGCGTTTGACAAAGTCATAGACGCCGAGAGGAGATGAAAACCTTGCTGTTCCTCCTGTTGGAAGAGTGTGATTAGGTCCTGCTGAATAATCCCCTAATGCCTCAGGGGTCCACTCTCCAAGGAATATCGCACCTGCATTTTTAATCATAGGTAAAATATCCATCGGCTTTTTTGTCATAACCTCGAGGTGCTCAGGTGCAATATGGTTTGCAAGCTCTGCGGCATATTTTATGTCTCTTGCGATTATTATAGCTCCATAGTTATCAATAGACTTCCTTGCAATCTCTCTTCTCTTGAGCTTGGCGATCTGTCTTCCGAGTTCCTTATCGACTGCATCTGCCAGCCTCTTTGAATCAGTGATTAATATCGCCGATGCAAACTCATCATGCTCTGCCTGGCTGAGTAAGTCTGCCGCAACAAAAGACGGGTTTGCTGAATCATCAGCAATAATCAGTATCTCGCTCGGACCTGCGATCATATCTATATCCACCTCTCCAAAGACCATTCTTTTAGCTACAGCAACATAGATATTACCGGGACCCACAATCTTGTTAACCTTTTTTATCGTCCTTGTTCCATATGCCATTGCTCCAATTGCCTGTGCGCCACCAATCCGGTAGACCTCTTTAACCCCAAGCAATTTTATTGCAGCCATCACATATGGATTTATCTCGCCTTTCGGGGTGGGCAAACAGAGGGCTATCTCTTTTACACCTGCGACCTGTGCAGGGATAACATTCATCAGAACAGTAGATGGATATGACGCCTTACCGCCCGGTACATATACACCAACCCTTTCAATCGGTCTTATCACCTGTCCGAGAAAGGCGTGGGGTATATCACTGAATCTGTTAACAGAAAACCTTCGATACTCTAAATCTGTGACGAACCACGACTCCTCCTTCTGCATCTCATGAAATGTCCTTATTCTTTTTGCAGAGAGTTTAAGGGCCCTTACTACTTTTCTATTCGCTTTTCCTTCATATTTTGATATTTCATCAGGCCTTATTTCCAATTCTTTTGTCTCATGGAAATCAAAGGCCTTCGTGTATTTAAGGACTGCCCTGTCACCATTTCTCCTTACATCATCGAGGATGGCCTTAACCCTCTGCTCAACTACATTACTGTTGCCAAAGGCACGATCCTTAAGAACCTTAAAGAAGGTTATCATATCTTTATTTTTTCTTATCACCCTCATTTGAGATAACCAACCAGTTGCAAAAATTGTTTTACATTTGGAAGGCAGATACAAGTCTTTTTAATCGTGCCTTAAGAGTTTGGCATAGCCTTCTGCAATGAGTGTGTTGTCTGTTTTTTTAATCCTTGCTGACGTCTCAATAATTCTTTTATTCATCTTTATTATGGAGGCCTCAATGATTGCTCTCTCTCCAACCATAAGGGGATTCTTAAATCTCACAGTTATTTCTGCTGTAATCGCAAGTATCCCTTGCATCAGAGCAGCCTTGACCATTGCCTCATCAATAAGTGTAGAGATTATTCCACCATGAACGATATCTTTATAACCCTGATGGATCTTCTGCGGAACGAATTCAGCTAAAGCCTTCCTGTCATGAAGAGAGAAATTGAGACGAAGGCCGTTTGGATTTTTTTCTCCGCACACAAAGCAGTAATTATCGTCTTCTAATTTATTTTTCACCTTTATTTGTTCATCATATCCAGAAAATCCCTGTTGCTTTTTGTCCCCATGAGTTTTCCGAGTAGGAATTCCATACTCTCTACCGTACTCAGAGGAGTAAGAACCTTTCTTATTATCCACATCTTGTTGAGCACCTCTTTGTCAACAAGCAGTTCTTCTTTTCTTGTACCAGAGGCATTGATATCAATGCTCGGGAATATCCTCTTGTCAACAAGCTTTCTGTCGAGGTGCAACTCCATATTTCCAGTGCCTTTGAATTCTTCGAATATGACATCATCCATCCTGCTCCCTGTATCTACAAGTGCGGTTGCCATTATGGTGAGGCTCCCCCCACCCTCTATATTCCTTGCTGTCCCAAAGAATCTCTTTGGCTTCTGGAGTGCGTTTGCATCAAGGCCTCCGGAGAGGACTTTACCACTGGTTGGTATTATAGCATTATAAGCCCTTGCAAGCCTTGTTATACTGTCGAGGAGTATTACAACATTACGTTTGCACTCCACGAGGCGTTTGGCCTTTTCGGTGACTATCTCCGAGACCTGACAATGTCTCTGAGGTGGTTCATCAAAAGTCGAGCTTATTATCTCTGCCATCGGAACCTGCCGTTTCCAGTCTGTTACTTCCTCAGGCCTTTCGTCAATCAGGAGTATTATCAGATGAATATCTCGATGATTTTTCTTGATGGCCTTTGCTATAGACTGTAAAAGCATGGTTTTACCAGTTCTGGGCGCAGCAACTATCATGCCCCTCTGCCCCATACCTATAGGTGTTATAAGGTCCATCACCCTCATAGAATAATCGGTTGGGTCATATTCGAGCTTTATCTTTTCGGTTGGATAGTAAGGGATGAGATTATCAAATAATGGTCTGTTTATATTTTCTTCTGGAGATTCGTGGTTTATTGCCTCTACCTTGAGAAGAGCAAAATATCTCTCATTTTCCTTTGGTGGCCTTATCTGTCCTGAAACGAGGTCACCTGTCCTAAGGTTGAACCTCCGTATCTGGGATGGTGATACATATATATCATCAGGTCCTGGCAGATAGCTATAGTCAGGTGACCTCAGGAAGCCGAATCCGTCAGGGAGGATTTCGAGTACTCCCTCTGAAAATACATACCCTGTTTTTTCTGTCTGTGCCTGGAGTATCGCAAATATGAGATCCTGTTTTCTCATACTACTGGCGCCATCTACTTTGAGTTCTTTTGCAACCTCTGTTAGTTCATCGATCGTCTTCTCCTTAAGTTCTGAAATAGGGATACCATCCGTCATTAAAATCTTTTTTTGATTTTCCATTATTAAACTCCTCTTTGGATTTAATATGTATGGTGGTTTATATAACCCGGTAGGTCTTCTACCTATCCAGGAAGGTTATTACGCTTTATACATGAAGAATATCTATATTAATCTACTAAAAGCAAATGTATTTGTCAAGTACCTTGCCAAAGGATTTGTCAAGCTTTACAATTTTATATGTTAGATGTTAGATTTTCTCATGAAATATGGGGAAAAGGCAATAAAGAAGGCTGTATTAGAGGTATGGGAAAACCCGCATCCAGAGCGCGACTATGAGATTAATATAAGTTTTCCTGAGTTTACATGCCTATGTCCCCGCTCTGGATATCCTGACTTTGCGACTATTAAGATAAGGTATATACCCGATAAAAAGATTGTTGAACTTAGGTCTCTCAAACTTTACCTGAATTCCTTCCGTGACGTTTATATGTCTCATGAAGAGGCAACCAATAAGATATATTCAGAACTCGAAAAGAAGTTAAAACCGAGATTCATAGAGGTAATCGGAGATTTCAATCCGAGAGGAAATGTGAAGACGGTTGTCAAGGTGAGTTCCGTCGAAGATCAAAATTTAAAAAGCAAAACGCAACCCTGAATCGAATTCGGGGCAAAATCAAAAATAAACTTCCTTAATTTTGATTTTTTATCTTTAATTTTTAAATTTTCTTTATGCACTTTTTGCCCTCTCTATAAACAGCTTCATCTTTCTGTAGTCTTTCTTCCCCTTTTCTGACTCAACACCACTACTTACATCCACGCCGTAAGGTCTCACTCGTCTTACAGCTTTGGCAATGTTGTCAGGCGTCAGACCTCCTGCAAGGATAATCCTGCCGAACTGTTTAGCATCAATGGCAATATCCCAGTTGAAGATCTGACCAGTACCACCAAGAATATCAGGTGTGAATGTATCGAGTAAAAATGCAGAAACCCTGTCCTTGTAGTATTTAAGGGGGTCGAGGCTTTCGAGGGATTTTACCCTTATAGCCTTTATTACACGTCTTGAAATATCACACATCTCAGGAAGTTCATCGCCGTGGAGCTGTACAACATCGATACCGGTCAGGCCTATTATTTTCTCTACCTGCTCGGGTTTCTCATTAACAAAGACTCCTACAGTTGTTGTAAAGGAGGGAATCTTTTTGATTATTGCGCTTACTTTGTCATGTGGTATGTAACGGGGGCTTCCTTCAAAGAATACAAAACCCAAGGCATCTGCTCCAAAATCAACTGCAGCCATGGCATCATCAAGATTTTTTATTCCACAGATTTTAACCTTAACCTGCATATCATAATTTTATCACACTTTCCCTATTAACTCGTCAATCTTCTTTCCTATATCCTCTGCTTTCATAAAGGTTGTGCTGATGAGCATTGCGTCAATACCTGCTTCTTCAAGGCGTATGACATCTTGTCTTGTCTCTATCCCGCTTTCACTGACAATAATCTTGGTAGAAGGGATTTCTTTTTTTAGTTCAAATGTTATATTAATGTCAACATGTAATGTTTTTAAGTCTCTATTGTTAATGCCGATTATATCGCTATCTATTAAGAGTGCCGCTTCGAGTTCTCCGAAATTATGTACCTCAAAGAGTACGGATAATTCAAGTTCTCTTGCGAGATGGAGGTATTCGTCTGCCTGGTTTTTACTGAGTATCATAGCAATTAAAAGTATAGCATCAGCCCCATTTGCCCTTGACTCATAAATCTGATATTCATCAAATATGAAGTCTTTTCTTAATATGGGTTTTGTTAGAATCCGCCTGGCATCTGAAAGAAATTTAAGATTACCCTGAAAAAAATCCTCCTCCGTAAGAATGGAAACTGCATTAACTGCTCTTTCTTCGTATACCTTGGCTATTGATAAATGGTCGAAGTCTCTTCTTATGATTCCTTTTGATGGCGATGCTTTTTTTATCTCAGCGACCAGTTTGATTTTTTCATCTGGGGCTCGTTTTATTACAGTCTTAAAATCTCTCGTTTCTTCAATATCATCAATCTTTGCCCTCAGGTCTCTTATAGATAACCGGGCCTTTGCATCTTTTAGCCTTTCCTTTTTCTTTGAAACAATCTCGCTCAGAATTCCCACGATAAGGATTTTATAAAAGTACCTTCGTATTTTGCAAATTATTGTCTGTTTTTTTGC
The DNA here is from genome assembly GCA_040755805.1 of Nitrospirota bacterium. GTDB lineage: Bacteria > Nitrospirota > Thermodesulfovibrionia > Thermodesulfovibrionales > SM23-35 > JBFMAM01. The sequence goes on along the minus strand of JBFMAM010000003.1, from coordinate 3,627 downwards.
TATAATTCTCAAAAATGCTGTTAAAAAGACTCTTGTTAGCCTTTATATTGCTTGCTATTGTTTTTGTGGCGGGTATTTCTGGGTACATGCTGATAGAAGGATGGGGCTTTCTTGATGCATTTTATATGACAGTCATTACCATTGCTTCAGTGGGATATATGGAGGTGAATCCGCTGTCACCTCAGGGCAGAATATTTACGATATTCCTGATTATTTTTGGGATGGGCGTTCTGCTATTCGGCATATCAACCTTTACAGCCTTTTTAGTTGAAGGGGAATTAAGTGAAATACTTAGGAGGCGAAAGATGGAAAAACATATCTTAAAATTAAATGGTCATTATATTGTTTGCGGAATAGGTGGGATAGGAAGACATGTAATTGATGAACTCTATAAGACAGGCAGGCCCTTTGTTGCTATAGATAAAAGTGAAGATATATGCAGAGAACTGGGTGAAAAGGGGATGTTATTTATTAGAGGAGATGCAACAAACAGTGCGGTCCTGAAGGCTGCAAATGCTGAGCACGCGAAGGGATTGTTTTGCTCTCTTCCAACCGATGCAGAGAATCTCCTGCTTATCCTGACTGCAAAGAGTATAAATCCAGGACTTAAGATAGTAGCAAAAGCAGAGGAAGACGAATCAGAAGATAAGATGAGAAAGGCAGGTGCTGATGGTGTGGTTTTACCAGAGTTTATCGGAGGTCTGCGAATGGCATCAGAGATGATAAGACCTGAGGCAGTTACCTTTCTTGATAAGATGTTAAAAGGCAGAGAAGAAGTCTTCAGGGTGGAGGATATTACTATGGTTGCTGATTCTGTATTTATTGGTAAGACATTGAGAACATCAGGACTATTAGATAAAGAAGGAATTACAGTTGTGGCAGTAAGAAAAGGAGATAGATATATATTCAATCCCTCGGAAGAGGAAAGGCTTGAAATAGGAGAGGCTTTAATACTTATTGGTGAAACAAAAAGCATCAGGGAGATCAAAAAGCTTGCAGGATAAGTGCTAAAATTGGCCAATGACTCGTAGAGATGAAAAAATGGGTATAGCCAGAGCTGCTGGCCTTATGTCCATCGCTACCTTTATCAGCCGAGTTCTCGGCTATGTGAAGGACATGATACTTGCAAAGTTTTTCGGGGCAACAGGCATTGCAGATACATTCTTTGTTGCATTCAGGATTCCAAATCTCTTAAGAGAGCTCTTTGCGGAAGGGTCCATGTCTTCTGCATTTATTCCTGTTCTGACAGAATATCAGACAAAGCAGGGGATAGAAGAGGCAAGGAGACTTGTTAGGATTACATTTACATTTGTCCTGATATTTGTTGGTTTAATCTGTCTCATGGGGATTATCTTTTCACCCGCAATTGTAACAGTAATAGCACCCGGATTTGTTGATATGCCTGAAAAGTTTTCATTAACCGTTCTCCTTACCAGAGTGATGTTTCCTTTTCTTTTATTTATCAGCCTTGCAGCCCTCGCGATGGGGGCATTGAATACACAGCGCATTTTTTTTATCCCCTCGCTCGCACCGGCAATGCTAAACATTGTAATTATTATAACAGTTCTCACGCTTGCACCGAGAATGGAACAACCGATTATTGCAGTAGCCATGGGTGTTGCATTAGGAGGTTTTATCCAGTTTGCCTTTCAACTCCCCTCTTTCTTTAAAAATGGCTACAGCCTGATGATAAAATATGATTTTAGACATGCTGGGCTTAAAAAGATGTCTATACTTATCATGCCTGCAACAATGGGGATGGCTGTAGCACAGATAAACATATTTATAAGTACGATCCTTGCCTCATATCTCCCTGAAGGTAGCATTACATATCTTTATTATTCTATGCGGCTTATCCAATTTCCCATTGGGATATTCGGGGTTGCGATGGGGATGGCGGTTCTTCCAACGCTGTCAGAACATGCAGTAAAAAGAGACTTTGACAAACTCAGTGATGATTTTTCATTTGCCCTGAGACTTCTTTTTTTCATTACAGTCCCTGCCATGATTGGCTTAATAGCCCTCAGAGAACCGATTGTGAATATACTTTTCCAGCGAGGCGAGTTTGATTATACTGCAACAGTAGGTACTGCTCAGGCCCTTTTATTTTATTCGATCGGAATATGGTCTATAGTTGGAGTAAGGGTTGTAACAGCAAGCTTCTATTCGATGCAGGATACCAAGACACCTGTAAAGGTTGCTGTAATCGCATTAGTAGCGAATGTTATACTCAGCGTCATCCTTATGAGGCCACTTAAGCACGGCGGCCTTGCACTTTCCAATACTCTTGCCTCATGTATGAATTTTACCCTTTTATTTTTCTTTCTCAGAAAGAAGCTTAAAAGGATTGGTACAGAGAGAATTTTACGTTCTTTTATAAAGATTGTCTTTGCCTCATCCATTATGGGGGTCATAGGCTGGATGCTTCTCCATGGGGAGCTATGGCAGATCCATGGCAGTACACTTAATAAGGTATTCTACCTTAGCGGAACCATTATCATATGCACCGGGATATATCTTTTCTTGAGTTATTTACTAAAAAGTGAGGAGGTTTCTTATGTAATCGAGATGGTTAAGCAGAAATTCAGGGAATAGGTCAGCTCGAATTATTCACAAACTATGTTTCTTTTTTATAATTTCCGCTATCCCCTTCAGTTCAAGGAGCAGACCACGTCTTATATCTTTATTATCAATCCTGCGGAAAAACTCGAGGAGTGTTTTTTCTTCTTTGTTCAGACCGTATTTACTGATCTCCTCTGCAACTTTTTCAGGCTCCTGGCCCTCGAGAAGGTTGCTGATCGGAATCTTTAAGGCTTCAGATATTTGCTGGAGACGATATACCGAGATATTATTGATACCTTTTTCGTATTTTTGCAATTGCTGATAGGAGATACCGATCTTTTCAGCAAGTGCCATCTGGGACATGTTAGCAGCACGCCTGTATTTTTTTAATGTCTCACCGATATTCTTTCTAAATTCCTTCGCCATTTATGTAGGGTTTATATCTCAATATCTTAAAGGCTATCCAATTTTGAATTTGTTAGGGGTGTAAAGTCTATCATCTCAGAGTTGTAATTAGCAATTGACATATCACAACCAATGATTGTATAACTTATGCCAGGTGTTTTATGTAGAAAGGTTTTGATCGAAGATGACGATGAATACATTAAGAAGCTTTTTCCAGAATATTTTCGGAGCAAATGAAGAAGAAAAAAGAGATACTAATTTATGAAAAAGATAAGGAGGTCCTGAAATTCCTTAGATCCTTCTTTACGGGGAAGGATGATTACTCAGCCAGCTTTACAAAAAGATGTAAGGAAGCCATAGGGATGAGGAGAATTGTGGAGAAAGGGCCTGCTGCTCTGATTATTTGTCCCGACGGGCTTCAGCATGTGAGACCTTCAGATGTTGAATGTCCTGTAATAACTATGATAGCATCTGGTAATACAGTGGGTGGAATTCGTTCTGTAGTTAAATTTGGTGTGGAATATTATTTACTCAGCCCTTTCTATAAGGAAGACCTTGAATATAAACTCAAGGTAGCCATAGGAAAAAAGAGCTGGCTTGAGAATCTCTACAGGGAAAGGAAAGACCTTGAGGCCCTTATAGAACTTACATACCTCATTA
>JBFMAM010000002.1:0-19636 GCA_040755805.1 Nitrospirota bacterium | reverse complement strand
GAAATATGGTGACATCATTGCTGAAAAGACAGGACTCGGGAGGGTATGGATAGGTGTAGTGCTTATGGCATCGGTCACATCACTTCCAGAGCTTGTTACAGGCATAAGCTCTGTTACCTATGCAGGTGTTCCCGATATTGCCGTGGGTGATGTACTGGGAAGTTGTGTATTTAATATGCTTATTATTGCCTTCCTTGACGCTGTTTATCGTCCAATGCCCATATCTGCAAAGGCTCATCATGGACATATACTTTCTGCTGGTTTTGGAATATTTCTTCTGAGCATGATTGTCTTAAGCCTCTTTTTAGAAAGATATATTCTTCCATTAGGCTGGATCGGACCGTATAGTTTGTTGGTCGTGGTAATTTATTTTGTTGCTATGAGATTGATATATTTTTATGAAAAAAGACGGATTGCTGCATTTATGAAGGAGATAGCTGTTGAATTGAAATATAAAGATATTTCAACAAAGACCGCTATTGTTAATTATGGTCTCAATGCTTTTGTTGTTATTGTTGCTGCCACTTTTTTACCAAAAATAGGTGAAGGCATTGCAGAAACAACAGGTCTGGGTCAGACCTTTGTGGGAAATATTTTTATCGCACTTTCCACATCCCTTCCAGAGGTAGTGGTCTCTGTGGCTGCTGTAAAAATAGATGCCATAGACCTTGCAATAGGCAATCTATTCGGGAGCAATATCTTTAACATTTTCATCCTTGCCATTGATGACATTTTTTTTATCAAAGGGCCCCTTCTGTCCTTTGCTGATCCAAATCATATAATATCTGCTCTATCAGCCATTGCCATGACAATCATTGCAATTATTGGTTTGACTTACCGTGCGGAGAAAAAACCGTTATTTTTAGCGTGGGATTCTATTGGGATAGTGTTGGTATATATGATTAATCTGATGCTGTTGTATATGCTCAGATAGGTATTGACAAAAATTTCCATAACAGATAATTTATTACCACATAAAGGGGAGTAGCTGAATCAGTGGCTATCGTCAACACGCCTGTCCGCCTCAGGCGGACAGGCCGGTACCACTGGTTAGAATAATCTAACAGGCGAGACCTTTACCACTATGATTATTTATCGTGGTAAAGGTCTTTTTATTTCAGGAGAATTTAAGGAGATATGTTTAAGACTATCAGGCGTGCAAAGAGACTAATAATAGCAGTAATTGGTTTTACAGTGCTGCTGATCGGACTTGCAATGGTTGTATTACCCGGACCTGCTGTGGTTGTAATACCAATTGGACTGGGAATCCTTGCTACAGAATTTGTCTGGGCAAGGAGTTTGCTGAAAAAAGTAAAAACTAAATTTCAAAAACAAAAGAATACGAATAAAGATGCTTTTTCTCGTAAATAAACAAGGATAAAAAGAGTGTCTATGCGCTGGCATCAGAAAAGTATAGAGGATGTTATTGGAGAAGTGCATTCTTCACCGCAGGGGCTTTCTGCGGACGAGGCTAAGAAACGATTCGAAAAGTATGGTCCCAACGTCTTAAAAGAGAAAAAGAAGAAGACCCTTTTCATAATGTTCCTTGACCAGTTCAAGGACTTCATGATACTTGTCCTTATTGCGGCTGCAATTATATCCGGAATTATAGGTGAGCTTTCAGATACCATAGCCATAGTTGTAATTGTTGTCCTCAATGCCATTATCGGATTTGTCCAGGAATACAGGGCGGAGAAGGCAATGGCTGCCTTGAAAAAAATGGCAGCACCTGCAGCCACTATCATAAGGGAAGAAAAACCAGCAAACATTTCAGCATCTGAGCTTGTTCCTGGTGATATTGTAATCCTTGAGACTGGAAAGGTCGTGCCAGCAGATATGAGACTTATTGAGGCAGCCCAGTTAAAGGTGGAAGAAGCAGCTCTCACAGGTGAATCCATACCTGTAGAAAAACATACAAAGGCATTTCATGATGAAATGCTGCCCATCGGTGATAGAAAAAACATGGTATACAAAGGGACTATAGTCTCTTATGGAAGAGGAACTGGAACTGTGGTAGCAACTGGCATGGATACAGAGCTTGGTAAAATTGCCACTATGCTTCAAGAAGAGGAAGAGGTAAAAACACCACTACAAAAAAGGCTTGCAAGCTTTGGGCAGAAACTTGCTGTTGGTGTTTTAGCCATCTGTGCCATTGTTTTTGGTATTGGTATCATCAGAGGAGAGCAACCCTTACTTATGCTCCTTACAGCTATCTCCCTTGCTGTTGCAGCAATACCAGAAGCACTTCCAATACAAGCATGGTCTATTAAGACTGAACATTTCCATTGGCAGACAATGGTATTTACAGTCTTATGCCTCATTCAGCTTGGCCATGTCCTTGCTATCAGGTCAGAAAAGGAATCACTATTCAAAATAGGATTATTATCTAATAAACCACTTCTTGGTGCAGTACTATTGAGTTTTGTTTTTCAGTTGGCAACTATATATGTGCCATTTTTAAATCCAGTATTTAAAACAGACCCTCTGACCTTTAGTGAATTAATGTTTACAATTACCCTTTCATCTATAATATTCTTTGCGGTAGAGTTAGAGAAAAGTTTTAAAAGAGCTAAATTATAGCTATCTTCCCTTTGTTCATGGTAGTGTCTATCTTTTATTTGTCCGCGGGACATAACGCCTGAGCGTAAACGAATAAACCTTTAATTGTAAGGCACTTATAACTGCCATACTAATAATCTGTCGGTTATAATCCCGATGTACGGGACTGAGGCAGCCTTTCCTATCTCTATTTTTCGGTTCTTGGCATATCAATGGAAAAATGTTATATTTTCACTAAATCTTTTGTTAACATAGCTAAAGGCATATAGAGCTCTTCATACTGTCATTCCCGTCCATGCCTTCGCAGGGATAAACTCAGCGGGAATCCAGAAAGACAGGTGAAGAAATTTTACGTGTATATTTTATGCAGTCGTCGCAATGGCACCCTGTATACAGTAGTGAATCAGATCTTGTGAAGCGTATATATGAACATAGAAATAATTTCGTTAACAGGTTTACAAAGAAATACCATATGTACCGTTTAATGTGGTATAGAGCGATAGGCGGGCCAAAGAAAGATTTCTCTATGCTTAAATTCAAAACAACCCTTGTCATACTGCTCTTCTTTATCCTTTCTGTTGCATCCTATGCAGCTATCCTTCTCGACCGCGTTGTTGCAGTAGTCAACAAAGAAGTCATAACCTGGAGCGAGCTGTATAAAATGATGGAATTTGAGACAACAGAGCAGGTGAAGGCATTAAAGCAAGAAGAAAGGATGAGGATATTCAAAGACAACGAGGCTGCCTTTCTTGAAAGACTTATTGATATAAGACTCCAGATGCAAGAGGCTAAAAGGCTCGGGCTTGAGGTCACTCCTGAGGAGGTTATAGAGGCTATAGAAAATATAAAAAAGAAGTATTCCATGACACATACTGATTTTATAGAGTCTCTCCAGAAGGAGGGATTAAACCTCGACGAATATAAGAAAAGGCTTTCCGAACAGATAATGATTAGCAAGGTTGTCAGCCAGCAGATAAGAAACAAGATTGTTGTCTCTGACGATGACATAAAGAAATACATTGAGACAAACATGGAAATACATAGGGGTGGCGAAGCTTATAAACTAAGACAGATATTTTTTAAAAGACCAGGGAGTGCCGTGGATAAGAAGACCGTTGAGGATAAGGCTTCCATGATTATTCAGAAACTGAAGGCAGGCGAGGATTTCTCAGTACTTGCGAAGATATATTCTGAAGACCCTTCAGGCAAAAGCGGTGGAGAACTTGGTATTATAAAAAAGAGCCAAATGGCAAGGGAATTCATTGATGTAGTTTCTACAATGAAGGCAGGAGATTTCAGCATGCCATTCTGGACTGAGAATGGACTTCATATTATAAAGCTTGATGGAAAGGTCTCTGAACAAAATATAGGTGAGATAAGAGAAGATATTAGGAAACAATTAACGGAGGAGCAGTTTTTAGAGAGGTATAAAAGCTGGAGCAAAGGCTTAAGAGAGAAGGCTTACATAGAGATAAAGCTATAGATACAACTTTCGCAGAACCACTAATAATATAGCGTTGTCATTCCCGCGAAAGCGGGAATCCAGACATAAATAAGGAACTGGATTCCCCCGTATCAAGTACGGGGCAGGCTCCGTGAAGCACGGAATGACGATTAAATAGTATCTGTGAAAGTTGAATATAAACTTTAGAGGAATGTTATGACAACTTTAAGACTTGGAGTACTCGCTTCTGGTCGTGGGTCAAATTTTCAGGCAGTTATTGATGAAATAGAAAGAGGCAGACTTAATGCCACAATTAAAATCCTCTTAGTGGATAATCCTTCAGCATTTGCTATAGAGAGGGCAAAGAAACATGGCATTGAATATCTTGTAATTAGACCAAAGGAATATACCTCAAAGGATGATTTCTTTATAAAGATTGCTGAGGAGCTGAAGAAAAGGGATGTGGGATTAGTTATTTTAGCCGGTTTTATGAGGATTGTTGGAAAACCCCTGATAGATGCATTCCCTAACAGGATAATGAATATCCATCCTGCTCTTCTACCAGCCTTTCCTGGATTACACGGTCAGATGCAGGCCCTTGAATATGGTGTAAAGATTTCTGGATGCACAGTCCATTTTGTGGATGAAGGCATGGATACAGGCCCTATAATAATACAGTCTGCAGTACCGATATTTCAGGATGATACAGAAGAGACCCTTTCTGAAAGGATACTCAGATTAGAACATAAGATATACCCTGAGGCTATAAGATTATTTTCAGAGGGGAAGATAGAAGTAGAAGGTCGAAAGGTCAGAATTAAAGGATATACCCCTTTCGATACCAATATTGTTAATCCTGCCATAGGAGAAAGGTAATGAGAATCTCAGGGGGTCTCGCAAAGGGAAGACGAACGGCAACAAAAAGACTTGTTTCTAAAAAAGGGCTGAGACCAACCTCCTCAAAAGTCAAAGAAGCACTATTTGACATAATGAAGGATAGAATTGAAGGGGCGAGTTTTGTTGACCTCTATGCTGGCACAGGTGCAGTGGGTCTTGAGGCATTGTCGAGAGGTGCAGGTAAGGCTGTTTTTGTGGAGCCGAAGGAATTACGGGTCAGAACAATTAAAAGAAATACAGATAAGTTTGGCTTTAGCGGAAAGGCTGAGGTGGTTAAAGGCATGGCATACGAATTCCTTAAAAGGGCTTCTGTTGGAAACGAGAGTTTCGATATTTTCTTCCTTGATCCACCATATTATTCAGAAGAGATAATGAAAACCCTTCCGCTGATTGGAGAAAAGGGACTTTTAAAAGATGGTGGCACAGTAATAGTAGAGCACTTCTTTAAAAGGAAGATGCCTGAAACGGTGGGTGAATTAAAAATTATAAAGAGCTATAGATATGGAGATACAGTGCTTACTCTTTACCGAAAAATAGACCTAAATGTTGCATTAAAAGGAGGCAGATATGCTGAAAAATCCTTGCAATTCGACAGGATTTTATTAAGATTCACATGACTGCACTTTCAACCTTAAGTCATTATGGACAAAGGCTGGCAGGCCATGCAAAGGACTATGCGGTGTCTCAGGGCAAGCCTTTTTCATCATATCTGCCTCCTATATATCAAGAAAGTTTTTGCAACTTGTGGGTAGAGATAGGAAAGGCTGGAGAAAGGACGAAATATGAAAAAAATAGCAATCTATCCGGGGACATTTGACCCTTTCACTGCAGCACATTTAGACATTGTAAAAAGAGGCCTCAAGATATTTGATGAGGTAATAGTCGCAGTTGCACCGAGTCAGAGGAAACAGCCATTATTCAGCCTGAAGGAGAGGCTTAATATGATTAGAAAATCTATAGAGGGCCTTGATGGTGTGAGGGTTGAGGTATTTAACGGCCTGCTTGTAGATTATGTGAAGGATAAAAAGGGTATCGCTATTATCAGAGGCTTGAGGGCTGTCTCTGACTTCGAGTATGAGCTTCAGATGGCGCACATGAACAGGAGACTCAACACCGAGGTTGAGACGGTTTTTCTGATGCCGAGTGAGGAATACAGCTTTCTGACCTCGACAATGGTAAAGGAGGTCGCATCCTTTGGTGGGTCTATAAAGGGTCTGGTCCCGGAAGCGGTTGAAAATGCACTAAAGGAAAAATTTAAGATAGTGGAGGATATAGTGGAATGACTTTAGATATTGAGGTTAAGGTTGAGGTCGAGGATTTTCTTAGCCTTAATCTTGACCTCAGCCTGTAAGTGAAGAGGAGGGTTTTATGGCAAAAGAGGCACTTTTAATTATTGATATGCTTAATGATTTTGTCCTCGAAGGTGCACCGCTCGAGGTGCCTGAGACAAGAAAGGTGATACCAAACATAAAAAGAGAAATCGAAAAGGCGCGGGCCGAAGGTCTGCCTGTGGTTTATATATGTGATGCCCATGCGCCAGATGATAAGGAGTTTTCTAAATTCGGCTGGCCACCCCATGCTGTAAAAGGCACAAGAGGTGCTGAAGTGGTTGATGAATTCAAGCCTCGGGAAGGTGATATTGTGATAGAAAAGACTACATACTCAGGATTTTATAACACAAACCTCGACGAGACCCTTAAAAAACATGGTGTAGATAGCCTGAGGCTTGCTGGATGTGTGACCCATATATGTGTGATGTTTACAGCATCAGATGCGGTGCTCAGGGACTATAAGGTCACAGTTGTTGAAAACGGAGTTGCAGGCCTCGCAAAAGAAGACCATAATGCGGCAATAAGGATTATGAAGAATGTGCTGGGTGTTATGATAGCATAGGGATTGACAGATAAAAGAAGATTTAGTTATTTAAATCTTTGTTCTTAATATATTCGCAAGACTTGCAAACTCCTCAATGCTCAAAGTCTCGGGTCTCCTATTTGAATCTATCCCTGCCTCATCCAATCTTTCTTTTATATCTCCCCTTATACTTTTGAGAGAGTTAGAAAGCATCTTCCTCCTCTGAGAAAAGGCTGTTTTTACAACCCTGAAAAAAAATTCTTCATCCTTCACATCAACAGAAGGCATCTCAAGAATTTTAATATGTACAACAGCAGAGTCAACCCTGGGCACTGGTCTGAATGCACCTTTTGGTATTATAAATTTGAGACTCGGTTTTGCATAATACTGAACCATGATTGAAAGTACACCATAATCCTTTCCTCCAGGCATTGCTACTATTCTTTCTGCAACCTCTTTCTGAACAGTCAAGGTCATGGACTTGAGATTTTTTTTCACCTGAAAATACTCTTTTCCTTCCTTTAAAATCCCCTCCCGCCCCCCTTTTCCAAGGGGGGGTGTGGGGGGATTAGGACATATTTGTTTAATTTCAAGGAGCCTGAAGATGATAGGGGTTGTAATATAGTAAGGTATATTCGCAACAACCTTAAATTCAGGAAGATTTTCATAAGTATACCTGAGGGCATCTCCATGTATTAATTCCACATTTTTATATTCAGATAGTTCGGTCTTTAGTTTTTCGAACAACTTCTCATCGAGCTCGATAGCAATAACCCTTCTAACCCTTTCAGCAAGCATCTTCGTTAGCCTGCCGGGGCCAGGGCCTATCTCTACAACAAGGTCTTCTCTGTTAAGCTGTGCGACCTGTATAATCCTTCTAAGGATTGATGGGTCATAAAGAAAATTCTGTCCCAAATATCTCTTTGTCATTTTTGATTATCAAAATTGAGCAATTTTCAATGTAGCTGCAACCTTTAGGTTGCGTGGTTTTATAAAGTTTCCTATTTCACTTATTGGGTGATATTTTAACGCAGGCTACAAAGAATTAATTGCTCAAAAAATAAGCTTTCCTTTTTGCCATTCCCTTTACCTTTATTCCTGGATTCCCTCTGGGGAGGTTACCCATGGATTCCCGTTTTCACGGGAATGACATACACAAAGGTTATCCTAAAGACGTCATTCCTGCGGAAGCAGGAATCCAGATAGCCTTTTATAATTTATACGTTTTCCCACCTTTTTACGAAAAAAACAAATTTTTATTATAAATAAAATCCTCTGTGCTCTCTGTGGTTAATTGTATTGTTTAAGGTTTAATATTAGGCCCACCTCCCCTGACGAATCTGAGGATAATCATGCCAATGAGGAAGAAGGCAGCCACAGAAAGGATCGCAGGCCTCTGGCTTCCAACTGTAGTAGATATCTGGCCAAAGATGAGGGGACCAAGTATAGCGGATGACTTTCCTACCAATGAATAAACACCGAAATATTCAGCCTCTCTTCCTTCAGGGATAAACTGGGTATAAAAGGCCCGTGTAGCTGCCTGGACAGTACCGAGCCCAAGTCCTGCAAAGGAAGCCAGGAGCCAGAACTGAGTCTTTGTCTGAACAAAGAAGGCAATAGTCGCAACAGATGTCCACATAAGGAGCGAGATTACAACCACCTTTTTAGGGCCTAGTAGATCAATTGGCTTTGCCATAACAAAAGCGCCGAGAAGGGCTGTGACCTGGACGATGAGATAAAGGGCGATTAATTCCTGTGGTCCAAAGCCGAGGGTGGTAGCAGCGAATATACTTGAGAATACTATTACTGTATTCACGCCATCCTCATATATAAGATATGAAATCAGGAACTTCCTCGGTTCCTTTCTTTCCCATATCTCTTTTAGGCTCTTCATGGCATACCTAAGACCTTTAACCCCTGCACGAACCACTGAGAATTCCCCTTTTATATCTTCAGGTAGAAAAAGAAGGGCAGGCGCCGAGCACAGAGCAAAGAAGATAGCAACCATAAGCCATGTGGCCTCGAATTGGCCTGCCCTTACCAATGGAAGGGCAAATAAGAGTGAGACTATAGACCCGGAATAACCGACCCCGAATCCCCATGCAGAAACCCTGCCTTGATATTCCTGAGGTGCTATCCTTGAAAGGAAGGAATTGTAGAAGACGAGCCCTCCCTCCATTCCAAGATTTGCAGCGATTACCAATGCGAATCCTTCAAAGACCATTCCTTTTTCAAGGAAAGAAAGGCCTGCAATGGCAACCACACTCAAGGCGGTGTAGAGAAATAGAAATCTTTTTCTGATACCCCCATAATCCGCTATACCTCCTAAAAATGGGGAACTTAAGGCTACAATCGCCATACTGGCTGATATAGCCCTTCCCCACCACAGATCCCCCAGCCCTGTCTCATTCCCAACAATGGTATTGACATAATATACAGGGAAGACAACAGAGGCGATTACAGCAGAGTAACTGGAGTTCGCAAAATCAAATAGTGTCCAGCTTATGATGTGTTTTTTATTAAGACTCATTGTTTATTATTCCCATGACGATTTCTTGTCAAATATTCTCAAGCTCTGGTCACCATCAAATAACCAATCATCAATAACCAATTATCAAATAAATTCCAACAATCAAACACCAATTAACCAAACAGATTTGAAACTTAGAGTTTTTTGGTTATTGGTTATTATCTGTTTATTGGGATTTGGTCATTGGTTATTTAAGCTTAATCAACATACCTACAACATATCATCGATGGCCGTATAGTAGGTAGATGATTATATCCTCAACTTCGCCGCCACTTTTATGGCCTCAATCATGCTTGATGGATTTGCAATGCCCTTCCAAGCAATATCATATGCAGTGCCGTGATCAGGGGATGTACGAATAAATGGCAGCCCGATTGTGACATTCACACCTTCATCAAATGCAATCATCTTTAATGGAATCAAGCCCTGGTCATGATACATGCAGACAATAATATCAAACTCTCCTTTGAATGCCTTATGGAAAACCGTATCTGGCGGGTATGGACCTGAAACAGGAATCCCTTCTTTCATCGCCTCTTCAACAGCAGGAATAATCTCTTTTATCTCTTCGTCACCGAATATCCCTGCCTCTCCTGCATGCGGATTAAGTCCAGCAACAGCAATCCTTGGATTTTTAATGTCGAACATATCACATGCCTTCTTAGCAAGGCGAATGGTCTTTAATACCCTGTCTTTTGTAATTAAATCAGGGACGCTCTTCAATGCTGTATGGATCGTGACAAGGATAACCCTTAATGGCCCACCAGTAAGCATCATTGCATAGTCCTTTGTATTAGTTAGATCAGCCAGCATCTCTGTATGGCCAGGCCATGTAAAACCAGCCATTTTTAATGCCTCTTTTGATATTGGAGCTGTGACAATCCCATCAACCTGCTTATTCATTGCAATCTCAACAGCCCTTTTTATATAGCTCACACAGGCCCTACCCCCAATTTCTGCTGGCCTGCCTTTCATAAATTCTTTTATAACACTTATATCTATAAGTTCAATGCTACCGATGGATGGATAAGATTCTTCGGGGGTCTTAATAATTTTTAGCTTTAGAGGAAGTTTTGTAAGTCTGAGTGCCTCTTCCATAACCGTTCTGTCTCCGATGACTATTGGAGTGCAGAACTCTCTGATCTCGGTGCAATAAAAGACTTTTACAATTATTTCAGGACCCACTCCGCCAGGGTCACCCATTGTGATAGCAAGTTTTTTCATGGTGTAGATATGACAAAATAATACCATAGATTAGACTAAGGGAGCACATCCCAGATTTTTACACCACCTTAATATACGGGGCTTTCTGGGGTACGGGGTAAATCGCAGGCTAACCCCGAAAGCATTCGGGGCTGTGGCTACACAAAAGGGATTTTGTTCATATTACAACATTTCATCTTTTGTTATATAATAAAATATAACTTTTGCAGAGCCAATAATAACATAGTGGTGTCATTCCCGCGAAAGCGGGAATCCAGACCATGTCCCTGCGAAAGCAGGGAACTATACAAAGGAATTGGATTCCCGTTTTTACGGGAAGCCCTGGATTCCGTGTCAAGCACGGAATGACGATTAAATAGCATCTGCGAAAGTTGAGTAATAAAGCAAAAGGGGTTGAAAATGGCTTTAAATACTCAAGTAGTAATCTCTTCAAAATACGAAGTCTTACGAGAAGTGGTTAAAGACTACCCAGGTCTCCTGAGCACCACCGAACCACTATTACGTGAGTTAAATCATTATCCTAAAAATTGGGATTTTATTACAAAGGAGATTTGTGCCTATGCCCTGAAAAATTTCTATTTTCATGACCACCACGAAAAGGGAATAGAGGCAATCGGGGTTATTATAGATGTTTTTTTAGAAGGTATAAACTCTCCTGATATGTCTGTCCAGCACGCAGCCATTGATAGCCTTATGTTTTACTTAGAGAAAATCCTTATGGATGGCGGTCACGACCTTCATAAGTATGCATCTATATTTCAGGAGTGTTTTACCAGGCTTTATCAGTTACAGGAAAAACAATTTTTTCTCCTTACCACTAACCCCCATCAGTTAAAAAAGCTGGGCCAGATCATACTTGAAAAAATGCCTCCGGGTTTTGATGTCGAGGGGTTTAATGACCTACTTTTTAGGTCCCTTTTAGCGACTTATGAATATTGGCTAAATGAAGAAGATCCTATAACATGGTTTAAACAAAAAATAAATCATACCTTAAGGACGTTGATAATATCTACGTCCTTAAGTGAGGAAGAACACAAGAAGTTAGAAGAATTACTTTATCCTGTATCACACGCCAACTTGAAAGGATTAATCTTTCACCTGCATAACTTTGAAAAATCTACAGGGCAATATCAGCGATTAGAAGGACTCTTAAAATTACCCGGCTATATGCAGGTGGTTAGATTTTACGAGGATCTTGCCGATACTTTGGCCCTAATAGGTGATATGCGTAAAAACCTCAACTTAAAGACGTTATATCTCCTCAAGATTATGGAAATAAAAGGCCTTTTTAGCATCCATGAAGCCACCCTCAGAGAGATTAATCGTACACTCTCCACCATAATTAAAATAGAGGAGACTGAACAACTAAAGATAATTCTATCTGAAACCTTCGGAGTTTTGAAAAAGGGTCTTGCCAGGTATCCTGAAACTGCCCTGTACTGTATCCAAAGCATTGGTAACGAGATATTTAACATGGGTGATAGTAATCTTGTTGAATGGTTTATACAGAAAATTATATTACTCGGATTCCAGCATCCGAAGATAGAGGGTGTTACTGATGAATGGCAGGTAAAATCTAATAAGGCCCATCTTAAAAACATCCGTGTCTGGTTGGAATTAATCGAGAACAATCCAAAGTGGTCAAAATCCCTCATATCATCCTTGATTATTAATCTAAGGCTGGGTGGGGTACACATCAACGATACAGACCTTTTTCAAAAGGACATCACCAAACTTTTAAATAGTGATATCAAACCCGTTTATCATTTAGTTAAGCAACTTGCCAGGTTATTCCCTGTCTATTTCAGTGAAATCAATTCTGAAGGGTTATTACGGGAAGTCTCCACAGAGATAGATGAGGTTACCGGTAGGGCTGACCCTCTGGTGCATTTTTTACGAAAACAAAGCCATGTTGAAAGCAGTGCACGCGTGGCTGATTTTATAGAGGAAATTATAAAATTCTGGCGAGCAAAGGATAAAGAACCTTTAGAGGGATTTTTACCTGAGGATATTTTTCCTCAGGTCAAGACATCGGGTCCCAATGTTGATAATATTAGCATTATTTTTAATTCTATTTTTAAGGATAGGGGAATCCATGATGTCACAGAACTCCTTCGCCTATCAGAAGAGGAAATCAATGCATTGACTGAGAACATACCTCATGTCCCTGAAAAAGAGAAAAGACGGGCATATCTATCTATTAAGTTTTATCAATTGCTTAACAAGAAGTATAGATTAGGTCCACAGGATATCAAGGATCAGTTAAAATATGCTCAGAGTTTAGGACTTCCGAATACGGATTCATTAATTAGTATTTTAGAGGAAGGCAGTGCCTACCAACGCCTCGAAGGTATACTGGATTATTTACAGCTCTTAAAAGATATTATCCTATCTCCTGAAAGGTATGCACCCATTGAGGATATCTTTCGTAAAAGACATATTGCTGCAGGTATACCCTCAGTTTATGGGACATATCATGAGAGAAAATTTGATGCCCTATCCCTAACCTTCCGTCTCGAAAATCTGGCAAATACCCTTTTTGAAGAACTAATAAAATCATTTAATCTTAAATTTATTACCAGGGCTACCCTATTCCAGATTGAGAAGTATGCGAATCTATTTTTCAAGGCATTAAAGTTGGATGGAATATCCTCAAACAGGCTGGAAAATACGCTTGAACTATTATCCGGGGCGATGGAGGTAAGGAGATTCTCCTTCTCCCAGTATACCGACATATTCAGGGGCTTCTCAGAAGCTGTACAGGATATTCTTAATACCTATTACAGCGGTATACACAAGAATAACCTCAAAAATATTATCCTTCAACTGGGTGCTGAAAATATACTACCTAAATATATTGAACCTCATAAGGAAGAGAGCGAATTCGAGTTTATAAATAAGGTTTCAGAGCGGTTTCTCAGGGAGATTGTGGCTGCCTCCTTTTGGCTACAGCAATTAGATAATTTTATCAGTAATATCTTAAAAACATTATTAGTACAGGCTGAGGGATTGGATGTCCAGAATCTTGACCTGTTAATGAGCTACGACCCTAAAAAGGCGATATCCAGCATCCACTTCCCCAATAAGGCTACCGATGACAGAATCCATCTTGGGAATAAAGGATATAACCTGATAAGAATGGCATCTTTGGGGATACCTGTTCCTCCAGGTTTTATCATAACTACTGAGGTATTTCGTTGCGAGCAGGCAATCAGTAGATTTCGGTATGCCAGAGAGCATCTGGATGAAGGGATTAAAGAACAGATTATCAGACTTGAAAGGCTAACAGGCAAGAGATTCGGAGATCCTGACAATCCATTACTCGTATCTGTCAGGAGCGGGGGAGCAATCTCTATGCCTGGCATGATGATTTCCTTCCTGAATGTGGGGCTTAATGAATCTACTGTCATGGGACTAATAAAACAGACATCTAAACCATGGTTTGCCTGGGATTGTTATCGTCGTTTTTTACAGTGCTGGGGAATGTCTTATGGTATGGAAAGGGATAAATTCGATGATATTATCAATTCTTTTAAGAAAAAATATAAGGTTGTTAGAAAGATTCAATTCTCACCTGAGCAGATGAAAGAGGTAGCATTAACATATCGGGACACCATTAAGGATAATAGAATAGAAATAATTGATGACCCAAAAATCCAGCTCGATATAGCAATTGCTCAGGTATTTCAATCCTGGTTTTCTAAAAAGTCTCAGGCCTATCGCGAGATTCTGGGTTTATCAGATAACTGGGGTACAGCCGTCATCGTACAGGCAATGGTTTATGGTAATCTGGATGCTAATTCAGGGACAGGGGTCCTTTTCACCCGTAACCCTCAGGAATCAGGAGACAGAGTTATGTTATGGGGTGATTTCGCTATAAGGTCTCAAGGAGAGGATGTGGTTTCGGGGCTTGTAAAGACCCTACCTATATCCAATGAACAGAAGGAGATCGAAGATAGAACATATGTCTCATTGGAAGATAGTTTTCCTGAGATATATAGTTCATTGTTGAAAACAATCAAGGATCTAATCTACAAAGAGAGATGGGGAGCACAGGAAATCGAGTTCACCTTTGAAGGAAAAGGCAAGGAGAATCTTTATATACTCCAGGCCCGTGATATGACCGTTACAAAAAGAGAAAGTTTTATGGCCTTTATTCCATCACCTGAACTATCCTCTAACTACCTTTCCAGCGGTATAGGGGTCGGAGGTGGTGCCCTTAGCGGCATAGTTGTCTTTGATTTAGATGATATACAGGAGTTCAGGAAGAAGGATTCATCTACACCACTTATTTTAATCAGATCAGATACTGTTCCTGACGATATCAGACATATTTCAGCGGCAGATGGACTGCTTACTGCTCGAGGTGGCTCGACTTCTCACGCTGCTATTATAGCCAATAGGCTGGGAAAGACGTGCGTTGTAGGTTGTAATAAATTATTTGTATGGGAATATGAAAAGAGGTGCAAGCTTAATGGCCGGACTATAAGGGTAGGTGATTTTTTGAGTATTGATGGACGAAGTGGCTCAGTCTACTCGGGAAGGCATCAGATAAAAGAAGTCAAGATTTTAGCGTAATACAAATAATAACCAATGACCAAATTACAATAACCAAACATCGTTTTCTTAGTTTGATTAAGTTCAAGGGTATGGTATGACGTTAAACGGTTACGAGGCTCGCCCTGTTAGATAATAATTACTATCTAACAGGGCTCGTATCGTAAAATGTCTATGGGTTACGTCTTCTACGAATAACTTAACCGACAGACGAAACGAGCTTCGTTACTGTAACCGAGAGACGAGTATTTACTGGTAATTGTAGCTTATTTGGTGTTTGGTTATTGATAATTGGTGATTCAAAAAAGGGGGTATAAAAATGACCGATGATGTAAAAATAAAGATGCTTTCTGAAAATAAGCCCGTTCTGGGTATAAATGGCTTGGGCAGAATTGGCAAATTGACCCTCTGGCACCACATAGGTAGAAAATATTTTTCGGAGATTATCGTAAACATCGGCAGAAATGTTGGAACCAAGCTGGAGGACATTGCCCTTTATATCGAAAAGGATTCTACCTATGGCTCATTACATCGTTATCTATATGGATATAAAGCAGAAAGGGTAATCAAAAATCTTGATGAAGACAAAGGCACCATGTTGATAGATGGTATCCCTGTAATTATATTGAGAGAATCTCGCAATCCCAGGCATATCCCCTGGAAGAAGTATGGTGTAAGAGTGGTTGTTGACACTACAGGTAAGTTTACTAATCCTACCACTCCGCCTGATGCCAAAGAAGGCTCTGTATACGGCCACTTAGAGGCAGGGGCAGAAAAGGTTATTGTTTCCGCACCTTTTAAGATTAAAGAGAAAGGCCTCTCCATGCCTGAGGATGCAATAACTATCGTGATGGGTATTAATGATGATGTATATGACCATACTAAACACCATATTATTTCAGCCGCATCCTGTACTACTACATGCCTTGCATACATGATTAAGCCACTTTTAGATTACTTTGGCCCGGATAAGATACTCAGTGCTTCTATGGCAACAGTCCACGCTTCTACCGGTACTCAAGAGGTACTGGATAGGCTGCCAAAGGCAGGGGCTACTGATTTAAGGAAAAATAGAAGTATTATGAATAATATTATTCTAACTACTACGGGAGCCGCTAAGACATTAGGGTTGGTAATACCAGAAATGAACAGAATAGGGTTTATTGCAGAATCAGTTCGTATCCCAACTACTACCGGGTCTCTGATAATCCTGGTAGTTGCTTTATACGAGGAGACAGAGCATCCCTCTATCAATCGAGCCCTTATTAACAACATATATCATGAGGCTGCCAGGAGGGAAAAGAGGGGTTATATAAAATATACTGATGAGCAGAATGTATCTTCAGACATAATCGGACTTTATGGACCCGCTACCATTATCGAAGGACATGAGACACATACAAGAACCGCCAGTATCACCTTAGACCTACGCAAGTTCTACAAAATACCAGAAGAATTTCTGGCATCCATTCCATCCAATACAGAAATACCCGTCACCCAAGCTGTGATCTATGGCTGGTATGATAATGAACTTGGAAGTTATACAAACATGCTGGGTGATTTGACGGTAAAGATAGCTTCTATGGTTTATCAGTGATAAGGAAAACCGTTCCTTTTGTTTTGGCAATTCTGTATAATGGTATTATTCTTATATTAATGAGAAGCGATGGAAAGCAAGTCTCGTGATAACATAAATGCTGCACAATTGCTAACAATAAATGAGTTTTACGATTCTTCAGCCTCACGGGCCTATTATGCGGCTTACCTTGCGGCATGGTACCGTTTGTCAAATATAGGAATCCAACCAAGTCATAAGACCCGAAAAGGAGACTACTACTGGCGTCATGATTTGTTTCCAGAAATATTATGTGATGAATACAAACTTATCGGTCCTCTTCAGTTGGAAAAATTTGAATTGTTATACTCTCGCCGTATAAAGGCAGACTACTATGTCGACAAGGTTGAGAAAGAAGAAGCTGATAACTCGATTCAGTTGGCTTCCGATTTTATTTCATTCTTTCTGGATAATAAAGGGAATCCCGAATGACACCTGAAATAAGAGATGAGGTATTGTGCCTTATTGAAAAGGCCACAAATTATTTATATCCGCTTCGCTGGGTAGATGAAAAAACTACTACAGGGGATTTTGATGGGCGTGAAGCAGCCATAGATGTATTTTTTATCCCAAGTTCTAATCAAATTGATTTTTTGGCTTGGATAAGACCTATTCGAGGTTTGATTCGCGAGATGACAGGTCACCGCTGCATCTTTATATTCCATTCACCTGAAGCTACCATAACCCATTATTCGTACCTTTTTCCTGTAACAAGCGGCGTCCCTCTTGTGAAAGGTGGTGGAATCAAGCTTCCATTGCCAAGTCCAGGCGGGACCGAAAGCAAACCTGTAATAATCAGCTCGCCTCAGTATGATATTAAAGATATCAGGGAAGCTGCATGAGTCGTGTCATCCTTGGCACCAATTTAATTGAAGACTGTGGTACAGTAATGACAATTTCAGGAACACCTTTATTTTCGTACAAGGTGGAACCTGACGAAGTAAAACTATCGTTTAATATACCTTCTCCTCCTGCCAACACAGAGGTCCGGGTCGAGGACAATGTAATCTGCAGAGGCAATGTAGTGGTTAAAGCAGATCAGAATTCTGCTACTATCAGTCATGGAGATGTAAAGTTACTACATTTGTCCATCGAAGGAGACACAGCTATTGTTCATCTTGACTTACGTCCACTTGGGCTCCGCATTTATACTGATTCAAATGCCCTCCATATTGGTAGTTCACAGCTTTCTCAAAACATCATTAAACAATGTACTAATGGAATTGCAATAGGCTGAATTTTTAGGCGGTGGGGTCAGATCCTGCAATATCACTTTCCAATTTTTTCCTCAGTTCGCCTGACAGTCTAACTTATAGTGATAATGCACACGAGTGTGTTCCTCTATTCCTCCCAAAGTGTAACCATACTTAACCCGAAAAATGCATTTGGCCTTACCAGATGGCAGGCATAATGGACATCAAAACCTTTACAAAGCAGAATTTGGCTTTTTACAGTTATCAATTTGTATTCCATGAAAACGTACAGGCTTACTTTGAGAACATCCCGCCTACAAAGGTGCTGCTGGTAAAGCTTTTTCTGCCCATATGCCTCCCTGTAAATTCAATGAATGGCATTTTTCGGGTTAATATTTTCTTTTTTGTTTTTGACACATGACACATGATGTCAGTTTTGCTATGCTGATACTAAGAAAAAGAGGAATAAAAAGGTAAGCAATCAAGGTAAAGGAAATATATACATGATACTTAAAGAAGCGATAGAAAAGAGGCAGGCAGAAGAGATAGAATTCATCCGAGCGAATGCAATGGAGAGGGCAAAAAGGGTCGCAATCCTTCTTAAAGAAAAATACGGGGTTAAAAGGGTGATACTGTTTGGTTCTCTCTGTAGCAAAGCATATCTTCATGAAAGAAGCGATATAGATTTATTGGTTGAGGGTATCAAGTCTGCTGATATATTAAGGGCTGGATTTGACGCATGGGTTGTTGCAGAGCCCTTTGATGTAGACATAATTCCTATGGAAGTAGCAGAGGAAAGGATAATCAAAATTGCAGTCAATGAGGGTATAGAGCTGTGAATACATTAAAAGTTCTTGAATCTCAAATTAAAGGTGAGCTTGAAAAATTAAGGAGATTACTTAACGAAGCAGCAGAAGTTGGGAGAAAAAGGCCATCTAATATAAATATCAGCGGAGAGAGGCGATGAGGGACGGTGTTGATTTAGAGAGGGCGATGAGGGACGGTGTTGATTTAGTTGACTTATTCAAAAAGGGGTAGACAAAAGGAAACGGTTCTATTAGATCATGCCCGAAACTTCATTTAACAACAGGCTTGCGCAAAGGCCAAAAGGCAAACAAAAACGCTTTATTATTGAATCTCTCGACTCTGGCGTTTTTGTTTCGCAAGCCTACAACGATACCCAAAATGACGCTTCGCTTGAACGCCTATAAGGGAAGAGGTTGTCATTGACAATATAAAGAGTGATATTGGTAAACGGATGCAAGTACAAATACTAAAGGACGGCATTCACATTTTGGGTATCGGGCTGGCGGATGAGGAGCTTCAGCCTCGGTATTGAAACGGATGGTATTATATTTAGCATTACAATTAGCAAAGCGTCACTTCGGCTATCAAGCGAATGAACGGCTGAAGCCGAAAATGCCCCTTCGGGGCACTTCGCTCATCCGCCAGCCCGTTAGTTGCAATTGCGGGCTTGAGGGAAGGAAATTATCAAAGATATAATCGTTCTACTGTTTTTAATTCCCGATGTTTTATCTAGTGTCTCGTACCTTAAATTTGCAACGTAGAAACGTAGAGAAACGTAGAGGGGACGTTGTTAACTTAGTTGACATATTAGAATGAATCAGTAGAATATATTCACAAATTTTCTATGAGGTTTGTAAATGCCGAGGCAGGCGAGACTAGATTTTCCAGGAACACTACACCATGCAATTTGCAGGGGAATTGAAAAACGTGAGATCGTTTCAGATACTCAAGACAGG
>JBFMAM010000001.1:0-22996 GCA_040755805.1 Nitrospirota bacterium | reverse complement strand
TTCCAGGGTGTATGGCGCATGGAGACACTCCGGAAGACGCATTAAAAAATGCCAAGGAAGCAATTCAATTGTGGATTGATACAGCTAAGGAGTTCGGTGATACAATACCAGAGCCTAAGGGGCAGAGGTTGATATTTGCATAGGAAACATGATGCACATAACGAATCACTCCACTGGACAGGTATCGCCCAGCGGGTGATTTCAGCCGTTATGCGTATTTCCATAGTTAATTCTCACATTTTTTAACACCCCATAAATGTTTGTTAGTAGGTGAAGCTATCGCTCTAAGGGCTATTTCTTAGCCTCTCAACTCCACCTGCTAATAAACGCTGTTAGTAGCATAGAAGTAGTGCGAATAACACATAGAAGTTTGCACTTTCAAAATTTTTGACCTTTGTTTATTACCGCTTCAAATCTGCACTGCCAGTCAGCACCTCTTTTGTCAAGACCCTGTAGAAATTTTTTTCCAGTTATTCTATATTTGGTAAAATAGATTACAATGTAAAATCGGTAGTCAAGCTAACCGTGGAAGCACAAAATAAAATTGAATTAGGGTTAATATATTATCAGGAAGGAGATCTACAAAATGCGAGAAATCTTTTTGAAGAAACATTAAAAGTACATCCAACTAATTTTGATGCATTATATTATTTGGCAATAGTCAATTATCAAATGGAAAATTATGATGAAGCTCATTTAAATATCAAAAAAGTCCTTAATAAAAATCCTATCAATGCCGATGCAAATAATGTTCTCGGAAATATTCTCATGGTTACAGGGCAATTAGATGAAGCTATTATTTACTATCAAAAAGCCGTTCGGATTAATTCCAATTTTGCAGATGCATATAACAACCTTGGTATGGTATATAAGCAGAAAGCACAACTTGATGGCGCAATAAACTATTTCCAGAAAGCTTTAGAAATAAATCCAAATTTTGTTGAGGCGCATATGAATTTAGCTTTTGCGTTATTGTTATCTGGTCAATTTAGAAAAGGCTGGGAAGAATATGCATGGCGATGGAGATTAGAAGATGCTCTACCCGATATATGTTATTCATACATACCTATTTGGGATGGTTCAAATATCAAAGGGCGTACAATTTTACTTCATGCAGAGCAGGGTTTTGGAGATACGATTCAATTTATCCGTTATGCTCCCTTAGTAGCAAAACTTGGAGCTGATGTTATTATAGATTCTCCTGAAGAACTGATGCCTCTCATAAAGGGTGTCGAAGGCATCAAGCAAGTTATACGGAGAGAAGAATGGGATGAAGATCAAATAAATATTGACATGCGGTGTCCTCTTCTTGATCTTCCCTTAATCTTTAACACAACCCTTGAAAATATCCCCTCTCAAGTTCCTTATATAACTGTAGATCCCCTATTGGTACAAAAATGGGGGGATAGAATTAAAAGACATGAAAATGCAAAGTTTAAAATAGGCTTAGTCTGGGCTGGTAGCATTTCAAAGAAAAAACTATTACATCGCAGCGATTCCCTTGATATTTTTTCGCCATTAGCAGAACTTAATAATGTGGTGTTTTACAGTCTTCAGAAAGGCGAAGCCTCAATCCAGGCAAAAAAGGGCTCCTATAATTTGAATATTGTAGATTTTACCGATGATATTCATGACTTTGCTGACACTGCTGCAATCATAGAGAATCTTGATTTAGTCATTTCCGTAGATACCGCTGTAGCCCATTTAGCTGGTGCGCTTAGTAAACCTGTTTGGACATTAATACCTTTTGTCCCGGACTGGAGATGGTTGCTAAATCGTGACGATAGTCCTTGGTATCCAACAATGAGGCTCTTTCGCCAGCCTGCGCATGGAGACTGGCAATCTGTGATAGCCAAAGTCAAAGATGAACTTCTAAATTTAATGTGTAAAAATTGAAAATCGCCTTCTTGGTGTATATTTCCACTGTAAATCGATAATTATTATCCCTCATCAAAATTCAATACTTGTAGGTGAACGTGTTAACACGCGTCAGAGTGTTGCGCCGTTTGGCTACATTTATCCCGGAAACGAATATTTCTCCTCGTATTTAATACCCCACCAGCTTTTGACAATGTTTCTTTGAAATGGAAAGAAACGCCCCTGATCTGCTTCTTTTTGTTTGCTTCAAGGGGAACTAAACAGATATTGAAAATTGATGATTTACTTCTTTCTGTGAGAAAGTGCGATATTTCTGAAACCACTCAAAATCCATATTCCTATGTGGACTGTGCGTCTTGATTAAGGCTCCAAAAATGTGTGAAGTTCAGGAAAAAACAGAGCGAAAGTGGTAAGAGAAACATTACTTCCTGAAAAGAGAGGTTAAAAAGATGATTATAACACCGACTGTAAGAGCCGCATCAGCCACATTGAATGCAGGCCAGTGGAATCTCCCTATTGAGAAATCTATAAAATCCACGACATATCCGAGAAATACCCTGTCTATGAGGTTGCCTGTTGCACCACCGAGTATAAGCGAAAGGCTGAGATAACCCTCTTTATCCCTGATCAGAAGCCATATCACAAAGACTATAGCGATTATCGATACCGTTATAAAAAAACTACTGCCTACATGTTTAAACATCCCAAATGCAGCACCTGTATTCCTGACACTTACTAAATACAGAAAAGGAAATATCTCTATTGCATCAGAAGGATTTAAATTGCTGATAATGAGATACTTTGTTATCTGGTCTATTGCTATTATAGACAATACAATAAGAAATACATATACAGACCTTCTCATTATTTTAGGTTTTTCTCCTAAGTAAGGGTTCAAGGATTATAGTCTCATGTCTCATAAATAAGTTTACACAGTCTGTCATTCCTGCGAAAGCAGGAATCCAGAATATCAAGGACTGGATTCCGCATCAACTGCGGAATGACGATATAAAATGTGTACAGAACTGTCAGGGACAGCACACTAGGATTCGAGGGTTCAAGTGAAAAAAAGTCAATCACTTGAATCCTTGACCCCTTGAATCCTATCCAAAGATAACCTTATAACATCTCTCACAGATTTCAGGTGCATCTGGAAATCTGCCAACACTCTTGCTCCAGTTCCAGCACCTCTGGCATTTTGCCCCTGGTGCCCTCTCAACCGTAGCTTCAAGACCTTCTATCTCTTTGCTTTTATAGGAGCCATCTGGACATTTATCTCTAATCTCTACTGCTGAGACGATAAAAAAGGTTGGTAAGAAATCTCTGTATTCTGAAAGAAGGGCATTGTATATCTCAGGAAGAGAGAGTATCACTTTTGCCTCGAGGGAATTCCCGATGAACCTCTCCGACCTCTTTATCTCGAGCGCCTTATTTACCTCATCCCTCAGTAAAAATAAATCATCCCACTTTTTTTCGAGCTCCTGGTCAAGATACCTTTTATCAACCTCCGGAAATGGGGCAAGGAAGACTGATAGGGGGGGATTGAGGGGGGGGGTGTTCTGCGCTCTATGCTCTTTGCTCTGCCAGACCTCCTCTGCTGTAAAGGAAAGGATTGGAGCCATAAGCCTCGTCATTGTCGATAGTATCTGATAAAGAACCCATTGGGCAGCACGCCTCTCTATCGAGTCTGATTTAAATGTATAAAGTCTGTCTTTCAGGACATCAAGATAAAAAGAACTCATATCAATAACACAGAAATTGTAAAGTGCATGAAAGACCTCATGGAAATCAAAATTCTCATATGCCGATGTAACCTTTCCTACAAATGTCTGAAGCCTGCTCATTGCCCATCTGTCTATCTCTAAAAGGGATTGGCTATAATCCCTGTTGTCAAAATCATAAAGGTTACCGAGAAGAAACCTGCATGTGTTTCTTATCTTCCTGTATGCCTCTGTAAGCCTGTCGAGGATCTCTTTTGATATCCTTATGTCATCCCTGTAATCCTCTGCCGAAACCCATAATCTCAATATCTCTGCACCGTCAGTCTTTATAACCTCCTGCGGGGCAACGACGTTACCGAGAGATTTGGACATCTTTTTGCCCTGGCCATCAACGACGAAGCCGTGTGTGAGTACCGTCCTGTAAGGGGCCTTTCCCCTTGTCCCGACAGATGCAAGCAGCGTGCTCTGGAACCATCCCCGGTGTTGGTCACTCCCTTCAAGATACATATCTGCAGGCCAGGTGAGCCTTTTATCTACCCTCATAACAGCAGCATGGCTTACACCCGAATCAAACCAGACATCGAGTATGTCGGTCTCTTTTGAGAACGAGATGCCTCCACATTTTTTACACCTATATCCTGAAGGTAAAAGCTCATCTGCACTTTTTATGAACCATATATCAGCACCATTTTCTTCAACAGATTTCATAATCCCTTCAAAAACCTCATCTTCTTTAATAAACTCTCCACAACCATCGCATTTTATAAGTGTTATTGGTACTCCCCATGCCCTCTGCCTCGATATGCACCAGTCGGGTCTGTTCGAGACCATTCCATAAATCCTGTCCCTTCCCCATCCGGGAATCCATTTGACATTATCAATCTCCTCAAGGCACCGCTCCCGTAAACCATTATGCTCAATCGAGATGAACCACTGCTCTGTTGCGCGGAAGATAACGGGCTTTTTACACCTCCAGCAATGGGGATAAGAATGGATTATTTTCTCAGGGGCACCAATAAGGGCATTGTTATCCTTAAGTTTCTCAATAATCCCCTGATTTGCCTTAAAGACATTTTGTCCTGCAAAGTCTTTTACCTCTCCTGTAAAACGACCTTTAGCGTCAACAGGTGCGTAAATATCAAGCCCATATTTCAATCCTATTTCATAGTCTTCCTCACCATGCCCTGGGGCTGTATGGACTACTCCTGTTCCATCTTCCATTGTGACATGTTCACCTATAATGACCTTAGATTCTCTATCAATAAATGGATGTCTACATATTATCCCTTCAAGATTCTTACCTAAGGTAAAATAGATACGCTTATATTCTCCAATATTGGATGCATCTTCTGAGAACTTAAAGCCGAATTTTTCCATACAGCGCTCTCTAAGCTCTTCTGCAATGATATAAATCTCATATCTACCATGTCCAACATTCACCCTTACGAAACTGTGATTAAATGAAGGATGCAGACACAAAGCCATATTGGCTACAAGTGTCCATGGTGTCGTTGTCCATGCAATAAAATAATGTTCGATCTCGGGAAACTCATCAAAATGGATTTTTTTTCCTTCAGAGATACTTTTAACCTTAAACTTTACAAATATCGATGGCGATTCTTTATCCCCATATTCGACCTCTGCCTCTGCAAGGGCGGTGACACATGAAGGACACCAGTGTACAGGTTTTCTCCCTTTATACACATACCCGTGTTTCACAAAATGAGCAAACTCTCTGACTATGGATGCCTCATAGTCGTAGGACATTGTTAGATAAGGTGATGACCAGTCACCCAGAACTCCAAGTCTCTTGAACTCATCCCTCTGTATCTCGACGAATTTCGCTGCATACTCTGCACAGAGCCTCCTCTTTTCGAGGATATTAACCCTGTCTTTTCTGTCCCCCAGATTTTTGTCAACCTGAAGTTCTATCGGAAGACCATGGCAATCCCAGCCAGGCACGTAAGGTGAATAGAAGCCCTTCATGGATTTGTATTTTACGATTATGTCCTTGAGAATTTTGTTTAAGGCATGGCCTATATGGATAGGGCCATTTGCATAGGGAGGCCCATCATGAAGGATGTAATGTTTATTGTTTTTGTTCTTTTCCTGGATCTTTTCGTATATCTTATTCTCTTCCCAGAACCTCATTATCACTGGCTCTCTCTGGGCAAGATTCGCCTTCATTGGAAAGTCTGTCTGTGGGAGATTGAGTGTGTCTTTATAGTCCTTTGACATACCTATTCATCATCATTATCATCATCGTCATCAACAGTTGGTGGAGGAGGTAGCGGCTTTGGAGTAGAAGACTCTACTCTGCTCCTGGGAGCTGGAGTCTGACCTGGCCTAATCAGTAAATTATCCTTTACATTAATATTTGTTTCTTGTTCTGGAGATTCGACAGGTGCGGACGAAGGTTCCTCTGTCTGGGCAAAGGCGTAAGGCATAAGGCATAGGGTGAAAACTATTAAAACAATAAAATACGTAATCCCCCCACCCCCCCCTTTAGTAAAGGGGGGTAGGGGGGCGGATGACTTCTGACTCTTCATTTCTCCTCTGCCTTTTCTCTTTTCTGCGCCTCTCTTTCGGCTATTATCTTCTGTGATAGATGTCCCGGTACTTCCTCATAATGTGAGAATTCCATTGAATAAAGCCCTCTGCCTGAAGTAAGACTATGTAGCTGGTTTGCGTAGGTAAGCATTTCAGCCATAGGGACGAGGGAAGTTATCTTCTGGTTCCCACCCGCTTGAGGTTCAACCCCCTGAACTCTACCCCTCTTTGAATTCAGGTCGCCTATCACGGCACCGAGGGTATCATCAGGAGTTATCACCTCAACCTTCATTATTGGCTCAAGCAATACAGGTCTTGCATCCAGCATAGCCTTTTTTAAAGCCATAGAGCCTGCAATCTTAAATGCCATCTCAGATGAGTCTACCGAATGATATGAGCCATCATAAAGGGTTACCCTTAAATCAACAATCGGATAGCCTGCGATTACACCTTCCTGCATAGTCTCTACAATTCCTTTTTCTACAGCGGGGATATACTGTCTCGGTATAACGCCCCCAACAATCTTATCTATAAACTCAAATCCTTCCCCCCTTGGAAGAGGCTCAATTTCTATACGGCAGTCCCCATACTGACCACGGCCGCCTGACTGTTTCTTGTATTTGCCCTGGGCCTTTGCTGAAACCTTTATCGTCTCTTTGTAAGGGACCTTTGGAGTTTTCATCAAAACCTCGACTCCAAATTTCCTTTTTAACCTTTCGAGGGTAACCTCGAGGTGAACCTGTCCCATGCCAGAAAGAAGCATCTCCTTTGTCTCGTCATCCCTTTGAAACCTTAGAGTTGGATCCTCTTCGAGTATCCTGTGAAGACCGGCGCTCACCTTTTCTTCATCCCCTTTACTCTTAGGTGCTATTGCATAAGAGATTATAGGGTCAGAAAATCTTACCTTTTCAAAGGCAATAGGATTCGCCTCGTCACAGAGGGTATCTCCTGTATATGTCTCCTTAAGCTTTGCCACAGCGCCTATTTCACCGGGACCTATTGACTGTGCTGGTATCTGTCTTTTGCCCATGAGATAAAAGACCTGCCCAATCCTTTCCTTTGCGCCTGTTGTCGTATTAAGGATATTAGAGTCAGCCCTGAGTGTGCCGGAATAGACCCTGAATATAGATAGCTTTCCCGCGTAAGGGTCTGCTATAGTTTTAAATACATATGCTGAAAGTGGCTCTGTCTTTGATGGTATTCTCACGATCTCCTTCATATCCTTCGGATTTCTACCTTTGATAGGTGATATGCGTGCCATTTCTGCTGGTGAGGGAAGACAGAGGAGCACAGCATCAAGAAGCTGGGGTATGGCTATATTCCTTATTGCAGAGCCACATGTAACAGGTATGAACCTCCTTGTTAAGGAGCCTTCTCTTATTCCATCAATGATTTCATCCTCCGAAAGCCCTTCTCCCTCGAGGTATTTCTCAAGTAAGGTATCGTCCGACTCTGCAATCTTTTCTACGAGTTTCTTCCTGTATTCCTCAACCTCAGGAAGGATATCAGAAGGCATATCAGATTCCCCTGCCCTCCCATTATTGAATTTATATGCCTTCATCTTTAAAAGGTCAATAATCCCAGTGAAACTATTCCCTGAGCCTATAGGTATCTGAAGGGGTATGGCCTCTTTCTCAAAAGACCTTTCGAGCTCTCCTATTGCCCTCGAGAAGTTTGCATTATCTTTATCCATTTTATTTATAAAGACAATCCTCGGCACCTCAAATTCGTCTGCATACTTCCATATCTTCACTGTCTCTGCCTTAACACCTGAGATCGCACTGACTATAATGATTGCTCCGTCAACAGCCCTGAGGCAGCCTCTCGTATCCTCAATGAAGTTAATAAATCCTGGCGTGTCTATCAAATTAATTCTGTAACCATTCCAGTTGCAGAATGCAAGGGATGATGTAATCGTTATCTTTCGTGCCATCTCCTCCGGCTCGTAATCTGTTGTTGTGGTCCCACCCTCAACATTGCCAAACCTATCTATTGAGGCGGAATCAAAAAGCATTGCCTCGACAAGCGTTGTCTTGCCAGCGCCTCCATGTGCAATCAAAGCTATATTGCGTATTTTGTCAACCTCAAGGTTTGCCATAAATCCCCCTCTATCTAAGTTATTAAGTTTACTGTAGTTTAGCAAATTTCCGTCATTCCTGCGGAAGCTGTCCCGAAAGCTTTCGGGACAGAAGAATACCGATAAAACTGGATTCCCGCCTTCGCGGGAATGACAGCATGGATGTATAAAATTGCATTGTATTTCAATAGGTTATAAATTTTTGCTAAACTGCAGTAAGTTTATTGAGTTTACATAGTTTCTTGAGTTACGGTTAAGGCTAAGGCAACGAGGCCCGTTTCGTCTAACGGCTATGTCATTCGGCTTTTTCAGCAACCGTTACACGTAACCGATACGGGCCCTGTTAGATAGTAATTATTATCTAACAGGGCGGGCATCGTAACCGTAGCCGCTACCTGTTTTAATTAACCCGATAAACTCAATGAACTCAAGAAACTTGACAACTTATTATAATATTTCTTCAATAACCGGTTTTAATTCTACCCTTTTTTCAATCTTTCTACTCCAGAGCTTTATAGCTATAAAAGAAATGGCAAATGCACCAAATCCAAAGATGGCAGAGACAATATCCGGGTCAATATTGAAATAATAGCTAAATATCTCCTTACCGAGGACCGCGCCTGTTATCAGTGCAATCGCAGGGATTCCGTAGACAATCAGGGAGCCTTTCAGATAGGTATATGGTTTCATTACTACCTTTACCCTCTGTCCAACCCGTGCCTTGACTGGGTTTAGTGCCTCTATCTCCATGGACTGCTCATCAGGCTTACATATTCCTACAGTGCAACCATCACAGGCACTTTTTCTTGGCACACTAACCCTCGCAATCACGCCCTCGATACTCTTGATAACGCCAATTTCTTCCATAATAGTTTGCCCAAAAAAGCCTTTTGTGACAGGTCAGTCCCGAAAGCTTTCGGGATGTTACTACTCATAGGGAGGTAGTATCGGGTCTCCCGACCCGATTTTCACCCTTTTTTGTGAGCCAAAGGCTCATGGATATTTATTATTTTAACATATCAAGTTTTTAAAAGTCCTTAAATGTGGTTGATAGCCATCCAAAATTTAGGCTGGAGATGTCCTTGAGCGAGCATTACGAAATCTTTGGGTTACCATTCTTGGCGAAGGGAGCGTCCCTAAAGGGGTGAATTTGCACTGTTTGAGCCGAAGGCGAGTTTGCAAATTCAAGCGACCTAGCCTTAGACTGGTCAAAGATTTCGTTCAGTGAGTAAAAGGACATCTTCTGCCCGAGATAATTAAGCCTAAATTTTAGATGCCTCCAATGTGGTTAGCCCTGCCTCTTGTTTTCGAGTTAGATTAATGTTTGATACCAGGAAACGGTACCTGCTATGGTTCTTCTTTGAGTAGTTTATACTCTATACTGTCAACAAGTGCCTGATAGGATGCCTCAATAATATTCTCTGACACTCCAACAGTACCCCACCTTTTTTCTTCGTCACCTGACTCAATAAGAACCCTCACCTTTGCAGCAGTGCCCCTGCCTGCTGTAAGGACACGGACTTTATAGTCATGGAGCCTTACATCTTTAAGTTGAGGATAGAATTTATCGAGTGCCTTTCTAAGGGCATTGTCAATTGCATTGACAGGGCCATTTCCTGTTGCTGCGGTGTGTTCAATGCGACCACCCACCTTTACCATTATGGTCGCCTCACTAATAGGGTCTTCTCCTTCCTTCCTCTTTTCGACTATAACCCTGAAACCTACCAAGTCAAAGAATCTCTTATGGAGCCCGAGAGACTTCTTCATCAGGAGCTCGAATGATGCCTCTGCAGCCTCAAACTGGAAACCCTCGTTCTCGAGGTTCTTCAGGGTAGTGACTATATCCTGTACCTGAGGAGAATCAGGGTCAAGACGGACACAGAATTCTTCTGCCTTTCTTAATATATTGCTCTTGCCTGCAAGGTCTGATATTAAGACCCTCTGAGAATTACCGACAAGTTCGGGTCTTATATGTTCATAAGTTTCAGGTCTTTTCCTTACTGCGCTCACATGAATACCGGCCTTATGCGCAAAGGCGCTGTCCCCGACAAAGGGCTGTCTCTTAAAATGCCTTAGATTTGCTATCTCGTTCACAAACCTCGACACGTCCCTGAGTCTTCTTAGTTGTTCATCACTAATGCATCTTATCCCGAGTTTCACCTGAAGATTGGGAATCAATGAGCACAGGTTTGCATTGCCGCACCTCTCGCCAAGACCATTGATCGTACCCTGCATATGTGATGCACCACTTTCAACTGCGATTATTGAATTTGCAACTGCACACTCCGAATCATTATGTGCATGGATTCCAACAGGTGTATGAACACTCTTCATGACAGAATCCACAATATCTTTAACCTCATCAGGGAGTCTACCACCATTTGTATCGCATAATACAAGGCAGTCTGCACCGGCAGACTGCGCTGCGAGAAGGCATTTTATCGCAAACCCAGGATTACTCTTATAACCATCGAAAAAATGTTCCGCGTCAAAGAAGACCTTCTCCGCATGCTTCTTAAGATAGGCGACTGAATTATGTATAATGTCGAGGTTCTCATCGAAGGATATCTTCAATGCCTCTTTAACATGAAAATCCCATGTCTTTCCAAATATAGTTATAATTTTTGTCTTTGAATCGAGGAGTGCCTTTATAGTTGTATCTTCATCAACCCTGTGCCTTGGCTTGTGCGTGCTTCCGAATGCAACAATCTTCGAGTTTCCGAGGCTGAGTTTTCTTACCTTTTTGAAATATTCAATATCCTTTGGATTAGAACCAGGCCAGCCACCTTCTATGTAATGTATACCGAGCTCATCGAGCTTCTCTGTAATCCTCAGCTTGTCCTCGACAGAGAATGATATATCCTCTGCTTGGGCCCCATCCCTGAGGGTTGTATCATATATCTCTATATGTCGCATGTCCATTAATTATCTGCCCCGTGATAAATTTTTGTCAAATGCTCTCCAGTTCCAAAATACCAATAATCAATTACCCAAATACCAAATAAGCTCCAATAATCAATCACCAAACAATGTACTGTAATTTGGTTATCGAATCATTGGTTATTATTTGGTTATTGTAATTTGGTCATTGGTGATTTTAGGCGGATACTCATATTACAACATTCCCGTCAAGGACCAATTATTTCTCTCCAAGTTCAAATGCATCATGTAGCACCCTTACTGCAAGCTCGGTATATTTTGCATCAATAACGCAGGAGACCTTTATCTCTGATGTACTTATCATCATGATGTTTATACCATGTTTTGCAAGTGTCTCGAACATCTTTGCTGCAACACCTGAATGGGTCCTCATGCCAACACCTATAATGGATACCTTTGCTATGTCCTCTCTGAGGACAACACCTTTTGCACCGAGTTCAGTAGCGATACCCTCACCGATCCTAAGGGCCTTCTTGCTATCCGTCTTCGGAACCGTGAAGGATATATCCGTTGCCTTCCCGTCACTGCTTATGTTCTGTACAATCATATCAACAACTATATTTGCACCTGCAATTGCATTGAAGAGTTTCGCTGCTATCCCAGGCCTATCATGGACTGATATTACAGTTATCTTTGCCTGATTTTTGTCATAGGCAATGCCTGACACAACAACCTTTTCCATTTCCTCATCCTCCTTGGCAACGAGTGTACCTGGATTATCATTGAAGCTTGACCTGACAACGACCGGAACCTCATATTTTTTTGCAAATTCAACAGACCTCGTCTGTAGTACCTTCGCACCGAGACTTGCGAGCTCAAGCATCTCATCATAGGAAATCTTATCGAGTTTCCTTGCATTGGACACAATACTCGGGTCTGTAGTATAGACGCCGTCAACATCCGTATAAATCTCGCAGAGGTCTGCCCTGAGTGCTGCTGCAACGGCAACTGCTGTAAGGTCAGAACCGCCCCTTCCGAGGGTTGTAACATCAGAGGTTTCTGTTATACCTTGAAAGCCTGCAATAACAGGTATTATCCCCTCATCTATGGCCTGTCTTACCCGCTCTCCTGTTATCCTTTCTATCTTAGCTTTTGTATGGGCTTCGTCTGTTATAATCCCTACCTGTCTGCCTGTAAAAGACACAGACTTAAAGCCGAGTTCATTTATCGCAATCGCTGTAAGGGCAGCGCTTATCCGTTCACCGGATGAAAGCAGAAGATCCATCTCACGCGCATCGGGATTCGTTGATATCTGATTCGCAAGCCCTATGAGCTTATCTGTCTCCCCTGACATTGCAGAGACTACAACAACAACGTTATTACCCTTTCTCTGTGTTCTTACAACGCGTTCTGAAACAGCCTTTATCCTCTCTATACTTCCAACAGATGTGCCTCCATATTTCTGTACAATGAGCATTAACTCAAAACCTCTCTTACGGCTTTATAATAACCCGAAAAGCCATTAGTGTCTAAAATATGAGATTGCTTCCCCCGAAGCAAGTTCGGGGTCACAATGACAAATTAAGTAATGGCGCCACTTTCCTGTCATTGCGAGGAGTCCCCCGAAAGCATTCGGGGGACGACGTGGCAATCTCATTTATAAAACCCGATAAAATCAATACCTTCATATACAAAACTTTAATCACCTGCATTATTTGTAATATAACATGTCAAAATAAAAGACTCAAACACTATCTCCATTTTACTGCTTGACAAATGTTTCTTTATCATGCATAGTTAGTAAGCCCTTTTTAAAGGCTCATTTAGAGTTTTTAAAAGTGGTACTAAATTATAAAAGGAGGAAGGATGAGTACGAGGCTTTATGTAGGAAACATCTCCTTCAAGGTAACAGAAGATGACTTGGGGGATCTGTTTTCTCAGGCAGGTGAGGTTGTTTCTGTCAGACTGATCAAAGATGCAGCTACAGGCAGGCCGAGAGGTTTCGGCTTTGTAGAAATGGCCTCAAAGGAAGATGCACAGAAGGCTATTTCTATGTTGAATGGTAAAACCTTCATGGACAGAAACATTGTTGTTAATGAGGCAAAACCACAGGAAAGGCGAGAGAGGCCGCTCAGGGGAAGAAGCGGTTTTGGCAGCAAAGGGGGAAGAAGATAGGCTTTCCTATATAGATTTATCCAGCCACAAAGTCAGGATTTCTTTAGAAGCATCGAGCCAGTTGAAAGGCCAAGTTCTTTAGAAAACCATATCACATTTTGATTGGAAATGGAAGGATATGCCGATTAGTGTCTCGAAGTTACCAGTTCCTTGTTCTTCCTTTTCCCGGATAATGGACGTGGTCAGTGAGCCAAGGGCTCATGTCGATTCCTGCGAAAGCAGGAATCCAGAGATTCCACATCTCGAAGCGAGTCTCGGAATCGAGTCGTACCGACTTCGCTGAGAGTCGCTCCAACAAGTGCGGAATGACACAGAGAGGATGGATTCCCGTTTTCACGGGAATGACAAAAGGGGCAGGAATGACATAAATAACGCTAACTTAAGATGTTTATGGACTTTGACGTAGTCCTTGCGTTATGCTTTAGGCAATTGACGCCGGTCATTCTTAGATTTTATTATACACATTGTGTTACAACCCGAGAAGCAATTTGAGATTATAAAGAGAGGCGCTGTTGAGATAATTACTGAGGCCGACCTC
The DNA here is from genome assembly GCA_040755805.1 of Nitrospirota bacterium. GTDB lineage: Bacteria > Nitrospirota > Thermodesulfovibrionia > Thermodesulfovibrionales > SM23-35 > JBFMAM01. Next base: position 9,177 of record JBFMAM010000001.1, on the reverse strand, counting down.
CTTCAGAAGCTCGAAAAATCATACAAAGAAAAAAGGGGCCTCAAGATTAAGGCTGGTTTCGACCCCACTGCCCCAGACATACATCTCGGTCATACGGTCCTGCTTGAGAAGATAAGGCAGTTCCAGGAACTCGGACATAAGGTGATATTTCTTATTGGCGATTTCACGGGCATGATAGGCGACCCGAGTGGAAAGAGCGAGATGAGAAAACCTATAACAAAAGAAGAAGTTCTCGAAAATGCAAGAACTTACAGAGAGCAGATATTTAAAATCCTCAACCCAGAAAAGACTAAGATAGTGTTTAACTCCGAATGGATGTCCAGAATGATGGCCGAGGATATGATACGGCTTGCGAGCAAATATACGGTTGCAAGAATGCTCGAAAGGGAAGACTTCAAACAGAGATGGGTCGGTCAGAATCCTATTGGCATTCATGAGTTTATGTATCCATTAATACAGGGTTACGACTCTGTTGTGCTTCGAGCAGATGTTGAACTTGGTGGCACAGACCAGAAATTCAACCTTATTGTTGGAAGAGAGCTCCAGAAGGAATATGGCCATGAGCCACAGTGTCTTGTGCTCATGCCATTGCTCGAAGGTCTTGATGGAGTGAAGAAGATGAGCAAAAGCCTCGGAAATTATATCGGTATTACAGAACCACCAAAGGAAATCTTCGGGAAAATCATGTCCATAAGTGATGAGCTCATGCTCAGATACTATGAGTTGCTGAGCCATATATCTATGGAAGAGCTTAATTTATTTAAAGAAGGTATAGGAAGCAAGATTCATCCAAGAGATGCTAAAGAAAATCTTGCTATAGAGATTGTTGAAAGGTACTGGGGAAAAGATGCAGCCCTCAAAGCAAAGGAAGAATTTGATCATATCTTCAAGGAAAAGGGTTTGCCTGATGAAATCCCCGTAGTTGAATTAGAATGGGAAGAAGATGAGATGTGGGTACCGAAGATTATGAAACTCTCCGGTCTAACATCAAGCACTGGTGAGGCAATAAGGCTTATCAAACAGGGAGGGGTTACAATTAATGGCAGAAAACATGACAATCCTGATGGAAAACTGGTGCGGGGGAGTTATTTATTTAAAGTAGGAAAGAGAAGATTTCTGAGAATAAATACATCTTCAGAATGGTCCTCCGGTTTAGGATGCGTTTCCAATTAAAATGACCAGCATGGCATGGCAATCGAAGGCTTTACCATTAATCCCCTCGACAGCTTTTTCGTATGCCTTTCTGATCTTTTTCATATTAATGCCTAAGAGCAATCCAAGGTCAACGCATACTCTATAGAGAGAGCCGGTTTCTAATGGTATGATCTTTAAGTGGTGAAATTTTGCTTTATATTTTTCATATACCTCAGACAACAGTCTTTTGTCCGTTTTATCCCCGCTACCTGTATCCTGAAGAATGGGCATGATAGTCAAGGTATCAGGGGAAAGATTGGACTCTTCACGGCTAATAATCAACCTCTTCCCTATCTTTTCAAAAAAGGTTCTAAAAAATTTTGATTCGATCCCTTCTTCTGCGATGCTTTTCAGTACTATATTTGTCACAACCTTCTTTTTCGTTAAGAAATATTCCCTGAGTTTACCAGTCTTCTCATCAAATTTAGCACTGACTAAATTCTTCAAGTCTCTCAGATATTTTTTGCTCGGTGTCTTTATTTTGTTCAGCGACCTTTTTCCGTATAGACTCACAAGGCTGTAAAAGAGGTCTCCATGCAGAAAATTCTTTAATATTGTCCCCCATGAATAGAATTTTGCCATCGCCTTAAGGGTTTCAGTATGAAGCTCAAAGGCAGTCATTAGCCTGGGTTCAAAAACAGCATGGTGGCCATCGTACCTGGCCCAGTCTGTATGGATTATGCGGCCCCCTTGCATAAGCTCTTCAAATAAAGGTGTCCCTGGAAGGGGAGTAAGCATCATAAATTGGATGGAATTTATATCGAGGCGCTTGGCAAACTTCTGTGTGCTCCTGATGGTTTCGATATCGTCTGTATCTCCGCCAAGGACAAACATTCCGTGGATGTTAATGGAGGCATTCTTGAAGGTCTTGATACACTCGACGATGTCATCCACTTTCTGATGTTTATTATAGAGAGAAAGGGTCTGCGGGTTGATTGACTCAAATCCAACAAAGACATTAAAGCATCCTGTTTGAGCCATAAGGTCTATGAGTTCAGTATCTCTGGCAGCATCTGCGCGTATCTGGGCTGACCATTCTATATGAATTCCTTCAGCGATGATCCTCCTGAGGAGGGCCTTGGTTCGCTCCTTGTCTGCTGCAAAATTGTCGTCAACAAAAAAGATGTGGGCCTTTCTTGTAGCAACCTCCTTTATCTCCTTAATAACCCTTTCGATGGATTTAAAACGGTATTTTCTGCCGAACATCTGAATAACAGAACAGAACCTGCAACCGAATGGGCAGCCTCTTGATGTTGCGATAGGAATAGTGGTTTTTTTTCGCCAGTTGTGAACTAAATCGAAATCAGGGATAGGAGCAGAATCCAAGTCCTGGATAAGTGGCCGGGCTGGGTTATGGACAAAGGTATCGCCTTCTCTGTAAGAAAGACCTTTGATACCATTAAGAGGTATTCCGGATTCAAGGTGCTCTATAAGTTCGACTATTGTCTCCTCACCTTCGCCCCTTACCACATAATCAGCATATTTCAGGCTTTCTTCTGGTAGGAATGTGGAGTGGGGGCCTCCTATAATAATTGGAATGCCTATGGAGCGGAATCTCTTTGCAAGCTGGAATGCCCTCGGTGCAGTGGATGTAATCGAAGAGATACCAATGATATCCGCCTCTTTCAACATCTTCCAGTCAGGCTCTGAAATGTCTTCGATAAAGGCCCTTGAGTTATAACCTTTCTTCTTGAGTATTGTTGATAGCAGAATAGTACCTAATCTGGGCAGTGGGGTCCTGCTGTAGATGTGAGCCCCTGGTGATCTGGCCTCGATGAAATAAATATTTTTGATTTATGACTCCTTTGAAAAGGATTATACCATACCTTATCTGCCTTTTGACTTGCCTTTTCTCCCAATCTGTAATATCCTTTCTCCAGTTCCTGACAGGTTATAAGGGTATATAAAAACTCACTTTTTAAAGACCTCTCTAAATCAGCCATTATCTCATCTTCGCTTTCATAAAAGAACTCTTCCTTATATTCTTCAGAGGCTTCTCATTGATAAAGTGGAATCATAACACGGAAGGTCGTAGAATCAGCGTCAGTAGAGACTTCAAGATTCCCATGCATGGCATGGATAAAGCGGTAGATAATGTTGAGCCCTCGACCTTTAACCTCACCCTTTTTGATCTGTTCAATATTCTCTTCCGGTATTTTCCCAGTATTACGGATCTCGAAGCATGCCATCTCTCCACTTCGGTAGCTCTTTATGGACAACTTCCCTCCTTCTTCGGGTATAGCCCTCGTAGCATTGTTAAGGAGATTGTCCAGAATCCGCTCGAATGCAAATGGAGAACAATATATTAATAACCCTGATTGTAATCCATCCTGTATAAGTTTGATATCGGTTCTTTTCTGCTCCCTGATTGCCTCTTCATTAATCCTGAAACGACTTTTAAGAACCTCTGTGAGGTCAATAACCTTTTCACGGCCTTCGATACTTGGATAGATGGCCAGTTCCTGCATTCTAATAGTCTCATTAGCAACGATATCCAGATATTCGGCTATCTTATCCTTTACGCTCTCGATATTCTTCGCTTCGAGAAGTCTTTTTGCCCTCTTGGCAAAGCCTGCAATTGCAATAGCAGGATTCTTAAAGTCATGCAAAACATCATCCAGTTTCTCAATCCTGAGCGCCTTCATTATTTCTTTCCCCAGAAAGCTCAATAGTTCGGTCTCCTCTTCTGTGAAATACTGGCGGCGGTCTGTGGCATAAAAAACCAGAAAATAATTAATCTCATCCCTGGCCTTTAGCGGAATTAACAGTACAGAATTGACATTATGCTCAGACGCAAATCTTTTCAATTCTTCGCTTGATAATCGACTATTTGAAGGGTCCTTAATCAGGATGTATGACGAATTAATTCTCTCATATTCATAATCCCCACGTTTTTCTGTTCCATAGATTAACGCATCAAAATAAGCGTGATCTTTTATCGCAAAGGTATGCCCTATCTCATGCCTTTCCCGCCCCATAGGATATTCAAGCTCAATCTGGACATTCCGCCTGTCTGGTGTAACAGAGAATAGCGAACAGCTTTGTATCTGTATGATATCCGCTATTTCTGGAATCATCATTCTGAAGACGTCTTTCATCTTGATTCCTTCCCGATGGCTGAGTCTTACAAATATCTTCTCAACAATCTTCTCTTTCTGGAGATTAAGTTTTTGAAGGTCCAGAATACGTTTTTTTGCCAGCACATAACTGACTCTTCTGGTCATTAACTCAGCATTTGTTACCTCGAGAGGATCAAATTCCCTGTTTATCTCTTTGTAATAGACCTGAATTGTGCCCTGAATATCAGGTTCATTCTCAAGAAATCTAGGGATATTTATCGGGACTGCCATAAGGGAGTTAAACCCATATTCTTTGACTATATCCTTATTAACATAATCTGGTTCTAAAAGGATATTCGGTACAAGATAGCTTTTACCGCTCTTTATGACCTTACCTGCCACTGACTTCTCAACAGGAATACTCTTCAATCTGGTAGTCTCTGAATACTGATATGAGCCGAATGCAACGAGCCTGTCTGTCTCAGGATCGAAAATGCGGATGGAAGCTGCCTCTGCATGCAGAAATTCAACAATCTTCCTTGCAGCATTTTCCAGTATCTCTTTCCAGTCAAGGGTCGGGCTGATCCCCATTACCTCTTCTACTATCCTGACTGTCTCCTCTACCTGTGCTGAAAGGCAATGCCTTCTAAGGTATCCTGCGAGTTCATTGATCTCTTGCTCGGAAAGATTATATTTTGCAAGGGTTGGACTTGACTCCAGATATTTTACTAATTTTTCATGCATGGCATTTTTGTGTTTTTTAAAATTTCAGAAATGTTTCATTAAAAGTATATCAGAGAATGAGGGTCTTCTTCAATAAGTGACCTTATTTGGCTGTATTCAGGAGAATAATATGATTTAGTACCCCCTTTACCCAAAAAATGCAATTGTTCTTGCACACTGTCAGGCATATGGGCATCAAAACCTTTACAAAGCAGAATTTGGCTGTTTTCAATTGGTATTACATGAAAACGTACAGGCCCAAATGTCCACAAATGATTTTTACGTAACTTTCATGCATCATAAAGCACCCTCAATAAATGAAATTTTCAATTTCTAGGTAACGAACAAATAATGCCATGCATCCTCTGCCTGTCAAAGTGTCTTTTGTAAGTTCAATCTTATTAATCTCATACTTGCTTTTAAATTCATTCTGTCTCATAATATTTTTACCTCACTTATTGGGTGGTAGTTGTTGGTTTTTAAATGACTCTATTATAACAAGCATCTATCACCCTTTAAGTGAGTTTTTATTATTCTTGACAGAGAAAAATCGCTCAGTTTAGATTAAAGAAAGATGCAGAAAAGGTTTTTAAATTTCTGAGGGGGCAATAACAAATGTCAATAGACAAGTCTGACCCTGTCCTGTTCTCCTGGTCACCTGAGGACCGAGATGCATGATGAACAGAAGAGGTCATAAACCATACCCTGATATAACAGACTTAAGAGACTGGGATATCAACTTATTAAAGATATACAGCCCTGAATATCCAAAACCCATGAAGAACTGTTATTTCTGCGCCATCGGGCCCTGCGGCTTTGCAAAAGATGATTACGGGAAATGTGGTATAGATAAAGAGGGCCTAAAGGCCAGGGAGACACTCCTCAGCACTGTTATCGGGGCCTCCGGCCATGCATCCTTTGCCCGCAGGTTATTAGATGACCTTATATCGAGGTATGGCCATGATTGCCCTATAGATATGGGCAAAGGGGTAAAGATAAAGACACCTCTTATCACACTCATCTGTGGAAACAGCCCTAAGACACTTAAAGGGATGGAGGAGGTTCTGGGTTATATTGAGAAAAGTCTGAATCACCTCCTTTCATCTGTAAACTATGGGACAGAGTCATCTCAAGAGGACTTTATAAGCAAGGCCCTCCATGCAGGGATGCTTGACAACCTGGCCCTGGAGGTAGCAGATATCTCCCAGATATCTGCCTTAAACCTCCCGAAGGGAAGATCCGATTCTCCACTTGTAAATATAGGACTGGCTGGGGAGAAAAAGAGGCCCTTTATTGTTATCATCGGTCATAACTCCTTTATCGGGTCTGAGATAGTCAATCTCATCGAAGAAATGGGGCTGGATTTAGAGGTAGGTGGCCTTTGCTGTGTAGCATCAGATCTTTCCAGGCATTTTCAGGGTGCAAGGATAATCGGGAATCAGGCAGACCAGCTCGGGTTTATAAGGTCTGCTATAGCAGATGTTGTGATTCTTGACACACAGTGCATAAGGGCAGATGTTGTGAGAGAGGCAAGGGATGCCGGAAGCCTTGTAATAGCTACAGCCCGTGAGACAGCCCTGGGCCTCAAAGACCTCACTGATTTTTCGATCGAAAAATCAACAGAGATTTTATCATCCGATAGGGCCGGCATTATCCTGAATAAAAAGAAGGCTGCAAAGGTCTCGATCCTCTCGGCCATCTCTCGCCTTAAAGCAAGGGATAATAAAACCTATCAAACATTAGGTAAGACCTTTCAGGGTAGTATCCGTATCGGCAGGGGACCTGTAAGGGATAGTGAGATAAAGGGCATAGCCCCATCCATCGTGATGGGGGAGATACCTGGTATAGTCGGTATCTTTGGTTGTCCTGAGGAAGACCATTCAGATATCTATGAGATAGCACAGGCGCTTCTCGGAAAGGGGTATATTGTAGCAACAGGAGGTTGCTCCTCTATAGACCTCGCAAAGGGAGGTGATATATTCAGAGACTATAGGGATACATTCGATGCGGGTAACCTCATAAACCTTGGCTCCTGCGTCTCTGCATCCCACCTCTTGGGGGCATGTATAAAGATAGCGAATGTGGTCTCCCATAGATCCATTGAGGGGAATTACATCGAAATAGCTGATTACATATTAAACAGAGTGGGTGCCACATTGATCCTCTGGGGTGGATTTACCCAGAAGGCCTTTGCGTCTACCCTGGGCGCTGTAAGGCTCGGTATCCCTGTGATCCTGGGACATCGTGGAAAGGGATATAGCCTTCACCTCTATGGAAAAGGGGAAAGCTCGGTGCTGGATGCAAGGCTCGGTGACAGGATGATGACAGTCCCTCATCCTTCTCATCTCATCTCTCATGCCAGAAACATTGAAGAAGGCCTTACCTTGATTGCACGGCTCTGTATGAGACACAGCGATACCACCGAAGGCAGGAAGATAAAACTAAAAAATTATATAGAGTTTTACAGAAATGCCACAGGGGAATTCCCTCAGGACATCAAGGATCTTATAAGAACAAAATATGACATCCCTGATGATATGGAGAAAGAGATAATCCCTCTTTTGGATCGCTGGATTCCAGGCTGGATACCTGACCCAACCTTACTACCTAATAAGGCGAGGAGTAGAGCGGATGGGGGTTATTGATTTCTATAGAGATAAGGCGATTGTTGAGAAGGCGGTCTCTGTCATAAGATCGATCCCTCTTGCCCATCCTGTAAAGATCATGCATGTCTGTGGCACACATGAGAATGTCATTTCCCGGTTTGGGATAAGGGATCTCCTTCCAAAGGATGTAACTGTAATAGCAGGCCCAGGATGCCCTGTCTGTGTCTGTCCTGCCCAGGACATAGAGCTTGCCAGGGAGCTTGCCACAGATAGAGGTGTTATTCTCACCACCTTCGGGGATATGATGAGGGTCTCATCTATTAAGGGTTCCCTTTCAGACGCAAAGGCAGAGGGTGGTGATGTAAGGGTTGTCTATAGCCCCTTCGATTCTATCAGGGTAGCAGAAGAGAATCCTGACAGAGAGGTTGTCCTATTCAGTGTTGGCTTTGAGACAACTGCATGTGGAGTAGCAACCACGGTGCAGTCAGTCAGAAGAGATAACATCAGTTTTCTCATCTCCCACCGCCTTATACCTCCAGCGTTGGAGCTACTTCTGGGTGTTGGTGACCTTCACATAGATGGGTTTATACTCCCTGGCCATGTAACTACTGTCATGGGTCTCGGGGAATACAAACTCTTTCCAGAGGCATACAGGATGCCTGTCGTATCTACTGGCTTTGAGCCGGTTGATGTACTTATTGGTGTCTTTATGGTATTAAGGCAGATAAAGGAGAAAAGGGCAAGGTGTGAGAACGCCTATCCCAGGGCTGTAAGAGAAGGAGGGAATCCAAAGGCCAAGGAGGCAATAGCAGATGTCTTTGATGTAGTCTCTGCCTACTGGAGGGGAATAGGTAGGGTACCGAGGTCAGGCCTTACCCTGAAGGAAAAATATAGAGATAAGGATGCAAGGTATAGATTCGGTCTCTCTGATTCAGAGCCTGGTATAGATCTGAACCCTGGATGTTCCTGTCACCTCATAATGATAGGGAAGATAGACCCTCCCGGCTGTCCCCTCTTTAATACTACCTGCACCCCCCAGACCCCATACGGCCCCTGTATGGTATCCATCGAAGGGACATGTAATACCTGGTACAGTTACAGGAAAAAAGACTGATCCTGAAAGAGGCTTAGTGTAAACCTGTAAGGAATCAGGAGGGGGAAGCAATCTCAAGTCACAAACTTGCTACCCACAAAAGAATGTCATTCCCGCGAAAGCGGGAATCCAGAAGCTTAATCCCTGAAAGGGAAGGAAAAAAGGGGGATTCGAGTCTCAACAGAAGACCAGGCAAAAGGTGAAAGAACAGAGCACTGTTTTAAAACAAGGCTCTTGACGAAATGTTGTAAATATGCACACAAGCCTTTAATTTAATTCTAAATTGAGCGATTATCGCTTATTCCCTTTGTCATGCTGCCCTGAATCAAGTTCAGGGTATTTCAGCATCTCAAGATCCTGAACTTGATTCAGGACTGAAACAAGTTCAGGATGACATTTTACAGGGGTTTTCATCTAAAAATCGCTCAATTTAGGCTCAAAAAAGTCATCAGCACTGTAATTAGGCAGTTTCTTAAACCCTAACTCATCCAGAATCAATAGA